>CAYWBI010000206.1:0-6384 GCA_964456445.1 uncultured Calditrichaceae bacterium | reverse complement strand
ATTAATAACCCTACAAAAAACGCCCGGAAGACCGGGCGTTGTACTTATAAAATAAATATTGCTGTCATTGGGCTTTAAATTTTTTCAGGATATCCATGGCCACACTCTTATGGACCATGACATTCATCATCTTGAGCTTTACATAATCTTCATGATAAAAATAGTAGCCAAAATTATGGCCGTTATGCGATCCACTGCCTGAATCTTTGATAAGGTACCAATCCTGTCCGTTTTTCTCCATATAACCCACAAGATGAATGCCATGATCGTCGGTGGTGGAATGGTTACTAAAACGGAATTGCCGGGCATTCTGATCAATGTATTGGGATGGGATATCAAAACTTGGCACCATGGCCACTTCAGCATGAGACTCGATACCTGCCTCCGAAACATCACCGCCCAGAGAAATCGTATAACCCTTCCGGACAGCGCGTTTTACTATTTTCATAAAATCATTCAGGGGAATGTTGTAGTATTTTTTACTGTGCCACCAGTTGTCCGGAACCTTATATTCAACTTTTTGAAAGTAAGGTTTTTCCATCAAAGACATAAAGCCCACATAATCGTCCAAATTCAAACGTACCACCTTTGTTAAATATTCTTTTGGGGTCATCTTTTTACCATGTACCAGAACTTTTAAGGGGGGCAATCCCAAATAATGGTTAAGAATGGATTTTATGGTTGCAAGAACTTCTTCTTCGTTCCAGGCATTGGAGGTATTCAACGACTGCAGAAACGTCTTCATTTCGGAAAACATTTTGCGGTGATCATGGAAAGGCTGATCTTTGGCCAAACCGGTATAAGCGCTTTCCGGGACAATGCCATATTTTTTCCAGATGCGGATAACGGCGTTTGCCTCCGAGCCTTCTCCAAATTCTGAGTTACCGCGTTCCTTGACAAAACGGCGGGCTTTTTCCACATATTCCCAATAAACCGTGTACATCTCCGAGAGTTTAATCTCTTTGTGGAATTGTCGTTGAATTTCCGATTCAAAAAAGGATGTGGTGGAAAAACACCAACAGGTGCCTGTCCAGCCCTGCGATACGGGTGGGTTGTACCAGGCGCGTGTAAACTGACTGATGGTATCCGGTAAATCTAAATGGTTAAAATCCATCTTAAAGGACTTACGTTCAGTTTTCTCCTTTGAATTATAAGTTTTTAAATCCTTGCTGATTTTTGTGAAAAACTCATTTTTATGTGGAATAAATTTCCCTTTGTCCATTCGTGGGGTTTGTGCAAAAAGCAAGGGTGCGGTCAATAGACCGGCTAACAGGATATATATAAATTTATATCTCATCAAAACGACCTCCTTAAAGAAAATATATGTTAAAATAAACTATGCTGGGGTTTTAGACGTTGGCCAAGTTACAAAGTGAAACGGCGAATGGAAAGGGCTGAGTGATTTTTATATATAGACTCATATCAAAATGATCGATATTGTATGCAGGACATTATGCCAGACAATAAACCACTTAATCCTGAAGATCAGTATCGATATTAATATCTTTTAAGAACTTGATGATAAAATCTTGTGTGGGCGATTTCCTAAACGTAGCTACATCCACATTATGCTTAACCAGCAAGTTGATTAGTTTTAAACTTTTGCCCTTATCATCGCTGTGATGGGGATTTTCTACGATTTCCGTATTTATAATTTGTCCGTCTTTTTCATCTTCCAGCCTGATCCATGCGGTTTTACCTGGTTCACTGCTTAGATTTTGCTGGTCTTTATTTAAGAGATAGGCATGACGAACAAATTCATGATTTTCAGGTTCGTAATGAATTAAAACTTCTTCAATATTTGGTATATCCGCCTTGATACGGTCGCTTAATTCATCCACTTTAAGATGAATGCCTTTAAAGTTTTGGCTATTGGTGTGTAAGACCGCATAAACGAAATAAACGCTGCCGGCCGGAATAACCCTTAAAAGTTCAATGCTATTTACAAAGTATTCATGTTCGATAAGATGTCGGATTGCTTTCATGGTTTCTGCGGGGGCGGAGGCGTCGAGCAGTGAAAGTGCACTGCGTCTGGTTATATGAAAAACCGACTTAAAAATCAATGCTACCAGAATGATAACGGCAATTGTATCGATATATGGAATTTGTACCAAGGCACCTACGGCACTTAGCAAAACCACCACATTAGCCGACAGGTCCCCAAGCCAGTTTGAAGCATCCGCTTCCAATCCCGGGGAATTAATTCTTTTTGCGCTACGGATTTCCATACGATAAAAAATTAAAGTCAGCAAAATTATTGCGGCCATAAAAATGATGGTTTCAATGGGATGATTGGTTGATGCTGTTTCCGGCCGGAAAATAACCTCGCGCAAAATTTCATATCCTGCAACAAAAACGATAATTCCACCGGTTAATGCGGCAAAATCCTCTAGCTTGTTCATGCCGAAGGGGAAACGTTCTGAATGGTGGCTCGAGAAACGCACCGCAAGATACACAAGCAACGCCCCAATCACATCGCCGAAACTGTGCAGGGCGTCGGCCAATACGACAACATTACCCGTAAAAAATCCGAACACGGCTTTTAAGGTACCAAATAGCATATTCAGGATGGTGGATGCTATCATCCAACGTTCTTTTATCTGCGATTGCGGGTTTTCTGTTTGTGGCATGTAATTTTTTCAGAAATGTTTGTTGTATGAGTTATTGGGGTGATCATCTGTTTCTAATTTACATCTTAAGGGCATCAATATAAAGTAGTAAGGGCACAATCGATTGTGTCCTTACTAATATTAATTCAAATGTAAACTAAATGAATTTGTTCTGATAAAAAAAAAGCCCCAGTGACCGGGGCTTTAAAGATTAGGTGAATATTATTTGTCCCCCATGGGACATCTCATAAAAGGTGCCGACGTTTATAACGGCCTCAACTTCCTCACAAAAATCGTCTTTTGAAAGATGAAACATATCCACAGTTGCCTTACAGGCGTATAAATTTGCGCCGGAGTCATGGATCATTTCCAGAAACTCACTCACCGGTGGAATGTCCAGTTTATCCATTTCCTTCATCATCATTTTCGTTGCCATTGCAGACATGCCCGGCAATCCGCCCAATAAGGTTGGGATGTGCATGGCCGGGTTACCAACCGTTGCCACTTTTAATTTGTCCATTTTCTTTTTAATGATCGACTCCAGGCCAAAAAATGTAAAAAATAAATTGACATCAATGCCTTCCATACGGGCACCGTTGGCCATTATCAAGCCCGGATATACACCTTCCAGCGAGCCTTTTGAAATAATGATGGATACTTTTTTTATTTTTTCTTCGCTCATGATACGCTCCTTTGGGTTAGATGCATCCTTTTGGTTTACCAAGACCGGCTATCTTAGCGGCCTTTTTTGCCGGGCCTTCCGGAAACAATGTATATAAATCTTTTATGGCAATGCCGCCTGTGTTCTTCATCCTGCGGATGGTAGGAATTTGTCCCTTTTCCTGAAAATCAGTACGCATAAAACGTATTACTTTCCAGTGGGCGTCGGTTAAATCTTCGATGCCGATGGTTTTTGCCAGTTCCGGCGCCATATCTTCGCTCCAGTCATCGGGATTGGATAAAAAACCCTCTTCATCGATGCTTATGGTTTTACCTGCTAATGTTAATTCAGACATTTTAATTCTCCTTTTTTAAGGTTTGTGTTGGATTTAAATGTTTCCCGTTTTGGGCCATATTTTTTACAAATTCCAGCATAAAGGCCAAGCCCTTTTTAACCTCGGGGGTGTTTGCTTTTCGCCATAATTTCCACAGGGAAATATCATCATGGATTTCGATGTCCATTTTTTGGAAAAATCCCATGGCGTTGATGACCGAGCTGAGCATTTCCGGTTGGGTCATACTTTTAACCGTCAGTAAGATGGTTGTAATATTCTCACGTAACAAACGGATATCGTTAACATCGAAGGAAGTTACAACAGTGTCCAAAATTTTTGCCCCTTCGGCAAAGAATTCGAAATAACCCTTTTTATCCAGTTTATTAAGTGTATCCAGCAATTCATCAAAAACCTGCTTACCTAATGGTTTTATGTCATAAAACAAATCCTGAATGCTTTCGAAATGTTCAAGCAATTCATTGATATTTCGGGTGTTGCGCAATAGTTTTTTTAGTAGATGAACAAGATCGCTTGTATCAAAATAAGGTGCGACATCCTGCAATTCTTCCACGGCAGCATTAAACATATCCTTGCCGATAATCGTCATGTCATCTTTAAGTTCCCGCAACTCATTTTGAGATTTTTGGGATTGCCGGAACTGATCTGTCAGGAAATCCAGCTTTTGATGAATTTCCCTGATTTCGTCTTCTAGTTGTTTTGTTTCCATGTCATACCCTCTTTTTTCCGGCCATGTTCATTTGTGCTTCGATAGGCAATTCGGCGCCTTTAAGCAATAGGTTCCAATATACCCAACGGAAAGTCATTTTTCCCCAGTGGTTCATACGCGTTTCTTCCAAAAGGGAAAAGGGGCCAACGCCCGGAAGCGGAAACTTACCTGGCAACGGTTCTACATTATAGTTGAAATCAATAAGGATGCCCTTGCCAAAGCCGGATTCGATAAAACAATTGGCGTGACCGTCAAAGTCTTCTTTTAGAGGACGACCGTCTATATAGCGCTGGATATTTTCGAATAGGACCTCGGCTTCGAAGTGGGCTACCGAGCCGGCCTTGGAACTTGGCAGGTCAGTCGCATCGCCAATGACAAAGATATCTTCATAATCCTTGGATTGTAGTGTGTTGGGATGGGTGGGGATAAAATTCAGGTCATCGCCCATGCCCGAACGCTCGATTAAGGATGAACCCATATTTGTGGGTATGCTGACCAACAAATCATAATTGATAGGCTTATCGTCCCAGGAGTATAAGGTATTGTTTTCAGCATCAACACGTCCCGCGGAATAATCTGTTGTGATGTGGATATTTTTTTTCTCCAAAAACTCACCGAGAAATTTTGCCGCAATTGGTTTTGTGAAAGCGCCGGGCAGAGGGGTTACGTATTCAATCTCAACCTTGTCACGAATACCTTGTTCGGTAAAATACCAATCGGCCAAAAATACAAATTCCAGCGGGGCAACCGGGCATTTAATCGGCATCTCCACAATATTGACCACCATTTTTCCGCCATCCCAATATTTTATAAAATTGCGCAATGCCGTTGCACCTTCGATGGTGTAAAAATCAAAGATGTTTTTATGCCATTTATCTCCAAGCATACCGTCGGTTTCACCGGGATTGATTTTGCTGCCTGTGGCAATAATCAACAAATCATATTTTAATATTTTGCCATCATTAAGTTTTACTTGTTTTTTGTCCGGCTCGATTTGTTCTATCTGTGAAACGATAACGTCAATGCCCGATGGATAAAAATCACGTTTGGGTTTAATGACATCCGACTTATTATAGATGCCCCAGGGGATAAACAAAAATCCTGGCTGATAATAATGTGTTTCAAATTCATCAACGAGTGTGATGTGCCATTCTTTGTTGTCAAGAACAGGGGCCAGTTTATTCACCATCATGGTGCCAGCCGTGCCGCCGCCGAGGACGAGAAGTTGCTTCATTATGCGATCCTTTCAATTGATTTGATGTGTTTAGCGCTTATGGCCATAAATAACTTCTTTCATTTTGGAACAGGGCAAACTTATTTGATAAACCGCGCAGGTCCGGCATTCCTGTGTTTTACATTTTTCCCCTACGCTGGAGATGCTCCAGCAGGGACCGTTCGCCTCATAATACGCGGGACATTTCATACATTGTTCATCCAGCCCCCCTTGAAACTCCCAACAGGGTATGAGCGCCATGATGCGCTTTATGCCCTGTAGGTTGATGCCGTTTTCGGTAATCATTTGACGGATGCATTTTAAACGGCCCAAATCATGGAGCGAGAATAACCGTCTTCCCGATGGGGCCCTGTAAGACAGCATCAGTCCCTCCTGTTCGTATAAACGGACAGTTTGTACGGAAATCCCTAATTTTTTAGCGATGATTCCGATTGAAAAAACCGGTTCGTGCATGTCTATTGATAAATTGTTCACATTAAAGCTCCATTTGAAACTGTAGGTAATTTACATGCTCAAAATTGCTTATGCAAAAATATTATAGTTTTGGTTTTATGGACATAAGTTCTGTAATAACAGTTGTATAAGATATTTTCTGTCGGGTTGGACGCATATTTTAGTAAAATTTTCACAAAAAAAAATCAAAATTCCAAAATAATATAAACTTTGCCAAAAAAAATAATTATAGTCCAGAATAACCTATAAGGGGACTTTATTCACAAAAGGATGGTGTTCAGCCTTCCTATTAAAAAATATGGCTCTACTGAGTTTTGTGTGGAAATAGAATACGCCTTTTAATGAACATGAATGCTTCCCGATTGA
>CAYWBI010000205.1:0-6424 GCA_964456445.1 uncultured Calditrichaceae bacterium | reverse complement strand
GAATTCATCTTCTTTCCTTCCTGCTTTATTTAATGTTTAATCGAAAAGGCTAACGTCGCAAATCAGCCGCGCCGATTTTTGGCGTCGGCTGAATTTGCCTTGTTAGATTGTATACTAGACTTAATCCAATATCCTACATGACCATTCTCAAGATTTAATTCTCCAAGATCTTTATCTATCCAGTGACAAAGGTATGTTTCGCTGTATATTTGTCGTATTACCTTTAAGAACTCCATACTTTCATCCTCATTTGCCAACATGTGTCGGAGCCCTTGTATCAGTTGTTCTATGAGAATGCTATCATGTAGAAGCAAAATGATGATGTCCGGAATATTTAATCCTCTTTGTGAGATTGGATTGGTAACTACGCAGTAGTAATTCCACAGTAGCATAACTACAAGTAACTCCACATCATCTGGTACCAGCACTGCAATAGGAGATTCGATAAGAACCGAACCAAGAGATGGAATATTTATCTTTGGAGGATCAAATTTATCCCAAGGAAGTTGTGATATGTCAGCTTGATTATTTCCTAGAAATTTTATCAGAGAAGGCGTATCAGATATTGTCTTTTCAATTTGGGGGTCGTGATGAATTTTGAGGAAACTTGTAGTTTGAATGCTCAACTCTTGTACATACTTCATCATCCCAATTAGCAGCATACGAAGCCGCTCCTGACAACTTAAACGACGTAACGAAATAATAACATCTGGGGCAGTCTTCAGTGTTTGCAGAACAGGTGACCGGAACTGTTCAATTCCGGCCTCAAAAGACTGTATCTTGGCTATCAAATGCTCTTCCAAAGACCGGTACTGATGTGGGTTATATGGAAATGTGTAGTAACCATGTATGTCAAAAATAGTCTGGTTTTCACTGTGCTGCTCCCTTATTAGGATGACAGGCTTGTTGGATATGGCAAGACGGATTCCAAGCTCGAACATCACGTTTGGGTTGGCGGTATTTCCAGATAGGTCTGCAATTACAATATCTGCTGCATACAGATCGCGGATGATTTGATCGGTAATCCCAAAGCTGTCCCCTGATCGTGTCACCGTGTACTTATACAGGAGCGTTTGTGCTCCCTCAATTTTCTCCTTGAGGTTCACTTCAAAAAACGAGGTGAGGTCTTCCTTGTTTCGTGTTGGAGCATGTTGAAACGGCATTATTACGAAAATGGTCTTGCTTATTTTATCGGGCATACACTTTTTCCTTCAATCTAACATTGTATTGGCTAGATCGCTTCTCGCCTTACTTTCCTAACCTTACGACATAAATCTCTTATTTTCAAGGGTGATACATAAGTTTGTTAATATGACAAAGCGCGCACAGGGCGCGCTTCGTTGGGGGTGTGGTGATGCGCTAACATCTTTTAATCCAAAAGTTTGGGCCACATTTTTGCCCATAACAAACCGCGCCGCGATCACGCTTTGCTTTTTCGCTGTTCGGGCTAAGTCCTGTAAATAAACACGTTATTCATTGTATAAAAAATACAAAGCGCGGACTGATATTTTTAATTTATACGGTGCAAAAAAATTGTAAGATAACGGGGCCGGAAGGTCAAAGGTCATACACCGTTATTTTGCCAGGGCGGTTTACCCGCATGGCAAAGGGAATGTCGCCTTCTTTGTATCTGTTGGCAAAAACCCGATAGTCCTAATTTTCTTTTATCAGCAAACCTTCTGTATCATTTGAACCTGCCGGTCCTTCACCCCTGCTTGTCCGTTCAATAGCCGTGTATCCATACAGAACTTAATTTTATGTTTTTTTGGCCGAGCATAACAACAAACCGTGTTAAACAATTGAACGTAAGTAAAACGCAGGTGCTGTTATGGACAAACATGATTTATACCTTTTATTAAGAAAGGAACATATCTCTGAATTTAACAAAGCCGTTGAAGGACAGAATGGATATGACCTGAAAAATATTAACTTACGCGGACGAAACTTAACCGGCGCCAATTTTAAATTTGCGGATATGTGCGGCGCCTATCTGGCCAATTGTACCTTAAAGGGGATTAACTTTACACATGCCAATATGGAGGGCGCAAGCCTGCACCGTGCCCGCATAAGCGGCGTCTATTTCCCCAAAAACGTCTCCGCGGAAGAAATCCTGAATTCCGTAAACTATGGTACGCGCATCCGTACAACCGATATCCCTATCCATGAAGACGATACGTTTTTCAGCGAGGAATCATAGATCGTCCTCTTTCCGGGCAAAATCGCATAGATCGTACAAGCGGCAATTTTCGCAGAGGGGCCGGCGCGCCTTGCACACCTTCCGCCCGTGCCAGATAAGCCAATGATGGGCCGCGGACCACTTGTCGCGGGGGATGTTTTTCATCAATTGCCTTTCCGTATCCAAAACATTGGAAGCGGAAGCCAGCCCCAGACGATTGCTTACCCGAAACACATGGGTATCCACGGCGATGGCCGGGACGCCCTTGGCAATACTAAGCACGACGTTTGCCGTTTTACGCCCCACGCCCGGTAGCCGCATTAACGCTTCACGCGTATCGGGGATTTCTCCATCCATACACCCGTCCGTCAACATTTGTGCCGTTGCCTTCAAATTACGTGCTTTCGTTTTATACAAACCAACCGTTTTTATATGTGATTCAATTTCATTAACGCTCAAAGCCGCAATGGCCTTCGCCGTGGGGTAGGCTTTAAAAAATGGCCGGGTTACGATATTCACCCGCACATCGGTGCTTTGCGCGGCCAGCATGGTGGATACCAGCAGTTGAAAAGGTGAGCCATAGTTCAGGGCCGTTTCCGTATCTTTGTAGATATCTTCCAGCCGGGATAAGAGGGTTTTTATTCGATCGTCCATTTTCACAGAACTCAATATTTGTTTGGATTTTATATCTAAAATAAGGTAAGCTTTAATGTATATCCGTTACAAACAAAACAGGTGTTTTATGGAGCTAAAAGGAACGAGCGCTTTGATAACCGGCGGGGCAACGCGTCTTGGCCGGGCAATAGCCCGGGAACTGGCCGGGGCCGGCGTCAATATTTTATGCGTTTATCACAACAATAAAGCCGGTGCAACATCCTTGCAAAAAATGGTAACCCAAATGGGGCTTCGTTGCGAATTGCTAAGCATCGATCTGTCCATCAGCGGCGCCACGGAGAAGGTTGTAGCTTTTATGGATAAAACATTTGGCGTGGTGGATATCCTTATAAACAATTCTGCCATATTTTATCCCACCCCGCTTGAAGCCGTGTCCGAAGCGGACTGGGACGCTTTTTATAACCTTAATCTAAAATCCGCTTTCTTTCTATCCCGGGCAGTTGGCCTGCAGATGAAACAAAAAGGAAAGGGGCGGATTGTCAATATTGGTGATGCCGGATATCAATCCCCCTGGCCGGATTACCTGCCTTATGCCCTTACAAAATATGGAGTGAACGGAATGACCATTGGTCTGGCCAAGGCGCTGGCCCCGCAGGTTCTCGTCAATTGTGTGAATCCCGGCCCCGTGCTTATTCCTGAAAATTATACGGCGGCCGAAAGGGAAAAAGCGCTGGCCCGGACCCTGCTCAAACGGGAAGGCTCGGCGCGGGATATCGCCCGCACGGTACGTTTTTTTTCTGAAAGCGATTATATTACCGCGGCTTTGTTGCCCGTGGACGGCGGGCGTCACGTGGGCTGACAATGGAACGCCGGATAGCGGCGTCCTGCGCGGAATCATTAAAATTCACCTTTCCCCCTGTCTCGATAATACCCAGCTTGCTCAATAAGGCTGCATCCACCGGGAACCGGCCGCCTGGCACATAGCGGTTATAAATATCCATAAAAACCGATGTCCGGCTGATGCGGTCAAATTCCTGCATCAGCTCCAAACCGCCCCATTCACGTTGGCCGCCGGATAAAAGCGGTTGCACGCGCGCAAGCACATCATCCAGCGAATAGCTGTTATGGGAAAGCTGCCTAAGCCGCAAATCGGCCCGGAGCATCATCGCCGCGCCGCTCCAATAAACATTGCGGAAGGAATGGCTCCCATACATTTCGGCCGTTGTCTTTTCCAGGCTTTGGCTGTTTGCCCCGCTTTGCCCGCGTTTAAATCCACTCAGGATGCGCTCCCAGCCTTTTTGGGGACTGAGCCTTCCATCACGGATCATAAGGACATATTGGTAATATGTGGCCATGCCTTCCGAAAGCCAGGCCTGGTTACGGTCAACAAATGGCAAAAGAGCATGGCTCAGTTCATGGGTGGCCGTCCAGTCATTTACAAATTCTTTTAGCGGTCTGCGGGGATCGATAAAAAACTGGATACAGACGCCGCCATTACGGATTACCTGGGCAAAAGGCACCGCTTCACGGGCCCGTCTGCGGGGGCTTAACAGGATTTGAATATTTTTTACCGGGTATGCGCCATAAATATCCGCAACCGAAGTGGCGGCCTGTTTAAGCCAGCGTTTCATTTTATTCATATCCACCGGAATATCCGGATTGGGATTGGCAATGTACAACCGGCTCCCCGCTACCCGTACACTGTCCACATCCAAAAATCCAAAAGCGGATTTCCCCGGCCAGTCGGCAGGGGTTGCCTGATAAAGATAGCGGTTACGCCCCAGGGGTTTCCAGGGAACAGAGGCTTTCATCCCATCGGGGAGTTTTAATTGAACAACAACGCTATCGGCGTCATTCAGATGGCCCGGTCGCCAGAAGAACATCCCCGGTTCAAGGACAACGGCGCTGCCGTAATCATCAATGTTCTCCGACGGTACCGTCAGGTCCACATCATAGCTTAAGGTAGCGGGCAGCAAAACATCACCGGGATAAATTTTCCCGTTATAGGTTTGCAGGCGTTTGTCACCGCTGCGCGAGCTCAAACGGACATTTTCTATAAAATATTTGCCGTCCACACTGCCGGAGGTAAAAACCCGGGGCAAGGTATTGGGAATATTAATCTGAATATTTAAGCGATGTAAATCAGGGGAAAGTGTTAAGATATAAGAGTAGTTTGCCCGGGCACTTAATAAACTGGTAATACCAAGAAATCCAATAATCAGCAATCTTAAAAACATTTTATCTCTCTCTGTTTTTTATGATTTTCACCTATCATCACATAATTTTACAGCCATCACAGACAGGCATCATCACAAAACAAAGAAATATTGATGACAATTATTCCCGGGAACGGCAAAAAAAGGAAAAAGGAAAATATTCTGAGTGTTTATGCTAAACCAAAGTAAAAACAGAAACGCATTATGTAAACGGCGCAGGGCAGCCGCTCGGCTAAGCGGAAATACCGGCTTACTGTGTTATCCTGTTGAAGGCTTTTGGCGCCCGCGTTTCTATACCTTGTTTTGTTTGCCCGCATATCATTATTTGTTTAAAAATTAGTTGCAGTTTGTGTTTCATTTTTTTAAATACATACAGAATTAATATTTTGTAAATATTATACTTAAGCTTTTCAAAAAACGGGTCATAATATGTTAAATAAAATAATGACATTTAAATCCGGGCAATTTATTTTTTCTTCTGATTATTCTAAAGAAAAATTATTCGAACTTCAAATTGAAAGTACTATTTTATTTAGTATGGTAAAAGACCTCCCGGTATTACCAAGGATTGCATCTCAGCTTCAAAAAGATTTGATAAAGCGTTCTATATTTAGTACTGCGGCAATTGAAGGCAATCCATTATCTGTTGAAAGTGTATCTGAAATTATCGATGGGAAGGATACCATTCAGGATAGCGAAAAATCAAAAATGGAAATTAAAAATCTGGTTAATGTGTATGATCTCATTCGTACAATGGAGCAGAATGAGGAGATCCCGGTTCTCAGTGAGGACATTATAAAAAGGTTTCATTTATTTATTACTGATAAAATAGACTATGATGGTAATAATCCGGGAAACTATCGAAATCATATCGTTAAGGTTGGAAATGACAAACACGGCGGCATATTTACACCTCCAAAAATAATAAAAGACATTCAAAAGTTAATGACCGATTTTGTTGAATGGATTAATTCCAAAGAGATTTGTGAACTTAATCCGATAACCCGAGCGGCGCTCGCACACTATCATCTTGCGCTTATCCATCCATTTGGAGATGGAAATGGGCGAACAGCAAGAATAGTTGAGGCCTATCTATTAAGATTATCCGGTATCAAATATATACCGACGATGTTATCGAATTTTTATTACAAAAAAAGGAATGACTATTATTGGGCCTTTTCTAATTCAATAAAAAATAAAGATCACTCAATTACGCCTTTTTTGGAATTTGTATTATTTGGAGTGGTCGAATCATTAAAAGAAATTAAAGAGATAATCACGTATCATATCAGGGTGCTGGCATTAAAGGATTATTATCATTTTCTAAGGCAGGGCAAAAAGGTTACACAAAGGCAATATGATTTACTTATGAATTTGCTCGAAAAGCCATTCCATCTTATTTCATTAAAAGACTTAC
>CAYWBI010000204.1:0-6541 GCA_964456445.1 uncultured Calditrichaceae bacterium | reverse complement strand
ATATTTTTAAAAAAAAGCAATTCTTTGTGTTCTTTGCGCCTGCTTTGTGCAGCTCTGTGAAAAAGTTTTTTATCCGTATTGCCAACAAGGTGATATCTGGTTTAAGTGGAAAAAACCCGTAGCACGGAGTACCGCAGAGAACCACTAAGTTACACAGAGAAATTATTTTATAAAAGAATAAACTTTTGTGTGCTTTGCGCCTGCTTTGTGCAACTCTTTGAATAGGTTTTTTCATTGTCGTTTGTTATCTGAGTTCACTCCTTATTAAGCACCCTCTGGTCAACGGACCATTTTCCACCCCCGATAACGGCGAAAATTATCAACAAAAAAAGTACAAGGGCAGTAAATTCAAAGGATTGGCCATGCGTGAACAAGCCTTTTTGAGCACTTACCAATACCAGGGCGCCGGTCAGGATGGGAATCTGCATCAAGGCGCTGATCCGGGTGATAAGTCCAACCGCCAACAGAATCCCGCCACCGATATGGGCCAGTCCGACGAGATGGGTGATAAGGGTGTTGGCAAAACTTAAATGTCCGGCATTTTGTAATACATTTATAAGAAAATCGGCATGAAGCACAAAGTGTATTCCTTTGATCAGCAAACCGATACCGAGATAAATACGTATAAGTTCCAATGCGCTGTCTGTGTTGGAACGCGCCCATTTCTTAAAGTTGTTAAATGCGGCCATGCTTTGCCTCCCTGTTGTTATAAAAGGGATATTAACATCGGGAGGTCTAAAAAGATTAACATAAACATCAAAAAAGAAACTAAAAATGTAACAGATTGAATCGGTAAGCTTCTGGAGCCAGTATTTCTTTAATAGCGGAAGTGTTTGATCTCCTCTCCTTTTTCCTCCAGTTCCGTCATCGCGTCAATACCAATTTGCAGGTGCATATCCACAAATTTACGGGTCACTTCCTTGTCGGATTTACTGGTTTTTATACCGTCGGGCATGAGCGGCATATCACTTACCAGCAACAGCGCCCCACGGGAAATCTCGTTTACATGACCGACAATAAAAAAAGTGGCGGTTTCCATATCGATGGCCAGCGCCGATAGCGATTGCAGGTATTTTTTAAACTTATCATCCCATTCCCAAACCCGGCGGTTGGTGGTATAAACCACACCGGTGCGGTAATCCATTCCGCGTTCGATTATTTTATTGGAAATAAATTTGTGCATTTTGAATGATGGCAGCGCCGGAACCTCACCGGGCATATAATCATTGCTCGTTCCTTCGCCGCGTATGGCTGCGATTGGTAGTACAAAGTGACCTATATCCGCCGAATGTTTAAGGCCACCACATTTACCCAGAAACAGCACACCGCGCGGTTTGCGCGCCACAAGTAAGTCCATGATGGTCGCCACGTTTGGCGAACCCATGCCATAATTGATAATGGACAATCCGGCGTTGTTGGTGGATGTTTGCATTGGAGCGTGTTCGCCGCGGATATTGCAGTTAAAACGCTCGGCAAATTTTTCCACATAACTTTTAAAATTGGTAATCAATATATAATCGCCAAATTCATCGATTTCGGTTCCGGTGTAACGGGGCAGCCAGTTTGTGGCAATCTCATATTTGGTTTTCATTGGGCGTCCTCTTAGTTCCGTTTACAGGTTCCTATAAGATACACGGATAATAAAAAGAAGCAAGAGCGGTTTGTTAAATTTGTAGCAGCCGAATGTAAAAAGACGGAAGCAAACAGCGGATATATTTAGATAATGCCAAAACCCAACTGGCTAAAAACAGTTGATTTTAACTCGTGCCCGTTAGAAAAAAAGCCCCGCATTCACGGGGCATGGCAGGTTAAAGACCGGACCGTTTATTCCAGGACCCGGATATTCTTTGCCAGACACATCTGTTTTAGGATGGCCGGCCAAACCGTTACGCTTACCTCGCCGATATGCGCCTTCTTTAGCAGGTACATATAGGTACGAGATTGGCCGATGCCGCCGCCGATGCTCAGTGGGATCTCATCTTTGAGAATGGCCTGATGATACGGTAATTTCATAAATTCTGTCTGGTTGGAAAGCATCAATTGGGTCTTTAGCGTTTCTTTATTTACCCGGATGCCCATGGATGAAAGCTCGTGTCTGCGACGCGTTACGGGGTTCCATACCAGGATATCGCCGTTCAAACCATGGAAGTGGCGGCCGTCGTCGGTAACGATTTCCGTAGTCCAGTCGTCGTAATCGGCGGCGCGCATTTCATGCGGTAACCCGTTCTTCAGCGGCCAGCCAATGCCATAAATAAAAACGGCCCGAAATTGCTGAAGAAGTTTGGTCTCCCGCTCCTTGCGTGGCAAATCCGGGTACATATCATATAATTCCTCGGCGTGGATAAAAGTCAGCTCATCGGGCAGGTTGGGATATTTGTTTGTCAGCAATTTGGGGTATTTGTCCTGGATAAAACGTTCAGCGCCTTTATATACTTTCCAAATTTTTTGAACAACCTGTGTCAGATAGGTAAGGTTTCGTTGCTCCGGGAGGATGACCTGTTCCCAATCCCATTGATCCACATAGGCGCTGTGGTCATGATCGAGAAAGTAATCCTTGCGGATGGCGCGCATATCCGTGCAAATTCCTTCGCCGGGTTTTAAACCGAATTCCTTTAACGCCAGCCGTTTCCATTTTGTGGCTGCCTGCACAACCTGCGCATTAATCGGGTGCATATCATGATCGTTCGAGATATGAAACTTGATTGGGGTGCGTGAGCCGTCCCGGTCAAGATTGTCGTTCATGCCGCTCTGCTCATCAAGGATCAATGGAACGGTGGTCATCATTAAATCAAGCTCTTTGCACAGATGGGCTTCGATATAATTCTTGATGGCAAAAATCGCTTTTTGTGTCTCACGTGGGTCCAGGATGTTCATATAATCATCGGGCAGGATTTTTTCCAGGTCCCCATAATTACCAATCCCGGGCCCGGCAAGGTCTTCAATTTTACTGGCCATAAAGCGCCTCCTTTGAAAAGTTGAACGTTTAACGGGGATTCACTTCCAATATACACTTTTTGTTACGGGTATTCAAAGGATATCTTTATAATTGTTTTCATTGTGTATCATTTTATCGTATAGAAAAATTGGATTGCGTTTAATACCGTTGCTTATTCAAAGCGGATGGTCTCCAATTGTGCAAAATTATGAAACACCTTTCTTTGCTGGTAAGATAAACTATTTTCTATACAAAAATCCTGAATGATGTTCTGCCGTTTCCATTCCAGTGCCTTATGACGAGTGGCATATCTCCAAATATAGAAACCATAGTTTCTGTAATTTAGGATTTTTGGAAAATATCTTAATGGATTGCCCTCACCTGTTGGGGTTAGGACGACTATTTTTCCGTATTGCCTGAGCATTGAAAATGCGTTTTGCAAAAGTTGTTTCGGCTCGTCCAATAAAAACAGCACGGAACAAAAGCTGATTACGTCAAATTTTAAATCGGGGTAGGCAAAATCTTCCCCGGATTTACTTTGATAAAATACGCTTTGTGAAAGCCCGGGCCGTTGTCTGGCATATCTTAACATGAATGGGTTGGTATCTACGCCTCTACAGTCGATATTACTGTCTTTGGCAATAAGCTCAAGGAGTTTTCCCGGGCCACAACCAATATCCAGCACGGATATTAGCCCGGCTGTGGCTTTGATTTCGAGGATAGCATCCTGTAAAAAATCATGGTACCATGGACTATCCTGCATCCTGTTAAAAAATGCTGCGCTTTTTTCTGCCCGCATCTTAAAATCTATAACCAATATGAAACGTTGCAAACGGTATGACTTGGGAAATATGATATTCCGTTCCGAAAAGCCGGTTGCTTCCACTAATTTTGCTTGTATATCCAACGCCCATCCAGGGTTGGATATAAATACCATTGTCCATTGGAAACCAGCGATAGCCGACAGCAGGCATAATCAATAGATTGGTATAGGATGAATTTCCGTCTGAAACTACGCTATTTTTAATTTTATACCTTTGCAGGGCTATTTGCCCGCCGATATACCAACCTGTGTTGCCGGAATTAAAATAGTGTTCTGCGAACAGCCCCAGTCCTTGATCCAGCCTGACATCCCAATTCCTGTTCTTATTCTCCGCATCCATATCGATAAATAAATCCGGGAAATCCATGGAATAAATTCCCATACCCACTACCCAATGATCCCAGTCTGTTGGGGTGACGCGGGCATGGAGGGCATAACCGTTAAAGGCAAATGTTGCCGGATCGGTTTCCACCGAGTAGGTTGTGGGGGACTGTCCAACCCCGGGTGAACTAAAAAATAAAAGGCTTAATATTGCGAATGGCTTAAAATAATTAAATGATCTTAAAACGTGTTCCATCTTTGACTCCATAATATATGTTTGATTTTATTTATAAACATGATATAGCGTATATATAGATAGGGTTAAATTTTTTTACATGTTTATCTCCTCCATCAAATTTAAAACCGTAACTTTCATTAACTCTTTTTTCATAGCCTGTTCTGCATTATTCATCACCGTGGCAATCGATTCCTGACCCAGCGTTGGTTTTTTACCACTTACGTTTAAATTGAAATCATCGCGGAACAGGGGCCGGTTATATTCAACGGCATTAAATATATCAAGAACCGTAACTTTATCCGCTGGCAGGGCTAAGCGGATACCGCCTTTTGCCCCTTCGCGCGTTTCGATCAAACCGGACCGTGTCAGGCTTTGTAATATTTTAACGGCTGTTGGGGCTGCAATGTTTAAAGCCTGGGAAACAAGTTTTGTCGGTACGAAATCATACATCCCCTGATTCACCTTATCTGCTATAAATAAAATCATGATCACGGCCTTGGAAAATGCTAAGGAATAACTCATTGGCGCCCCGCTTTAATAAATAAACTAAATATAATATATATATAGAAATCGCCGGGTGCAAATGTTTTTACTTTTTGAACTGAACTTAAAAACCGTTAAGTTTTTAGATATAAATTACATTTGTACTTTGATGGAATTTATCGGTAATGTCCGTTCTCAATAATCAATAAGCCGTTCCAATCCGGGAAAGAAACAGAAAACAAAACGGTCGTTTAGGCGATGGGGTTTTATTTGTTTTATAGTGTTTTTGTCATCGGTATATAGGAGTTAAAATGTTTGACCCGCGTTATGAAAAACTGGCCGGGGTGCTGGTTAACCATTCGGCCAAAATTAAGCCTGGTGAATCGGCGCTTATCGAAGCCATCGATATTCCTGAGGAAATGGTCATTGCCCTGATCCGCGCAGTGCGCAGGGCAGGGGGCAGGCCATTGGTAAGCACAAAGCAAAACCGTATCCTGCGGGAACTGATCCGTGATACAGATGCAGAAAATATGCAGCAGATTGCTGCTGTTGAAGCTTTTCGCATGGGACATGTACAGGCGTATTTTGGTCTGCGCGGCAGTGATAATATCGCGGAAATGTCCGATGTGCCCGCTGAAAAAATGGAACTGTATCAGGAACATTGGCTAAAACCCGTGCACTTTAATATCCGTGTACCAAAAACAAAATGGTGTGTATTGCGCTGGCCGACGGCTTCAATGGCCCAACTTGCGCGTAAAAGCAGTGAGGCCTTTGAAAAATTTTACTTTGATGTGTGCACTATGGATTATGATAAAATGGATGTGGCCGCACAATTTTTAAAGCAATGGATGGAAAAAACGGACCGGGTGCATATCACAGGTCCCGGAACGGATTTGTCATTTAGTATCAGGGATATTCCGGCCATTCCATGCTCGGGCGAATATAACATACCCGATGGGGAAGTATTTACCGCCCCGGTCAGGGATTCTATAAATGGCACTTTAAATTATACCGCGGACACCATTTATCAGGGGACGGTATTTAGTGACATCCGACTGAGCTTTAAAAACGGCAAGGTTGTCCAGGCCACGGCCAATAACAATGAAAAGTTGAATGCCATTCTGGATACCGACGATGGCGCCCGCTATGTGGGTGAGTTTGCCATCGGTTTTAATCCCTATATCACTGAACCCATGCTGGACATATTGTTTGATGAAAAGATCGCCGGTTCTTTTCACTTTACACCTGGTCAGGCCTATGATGACGCCGATAACGGTAATCGCTCCAATATTCATTGGGACATGGTCTGTATCCAAACCCCGAAATATGGCGGTGGTGAAATTTGGTTTGATAATACCCTGATCCGCAAGGACGGCCTGTTTGTGGTGGCTGAGCTAATGGCGCTTAACCCGGAAAATTTATTGTAGGTTTTTGTATGTACGATGTCATTTATAAACGGAAAAAATGTCCGGGATAATCCGGCTTGTTCCTTGAAGCCATCAAATACTTATATATTCAGGCGTTTTCCTCTGTAAGAAATTTATAAAAACACCCTGCTCCAAAAATCAAAATTATCAATCAAAAATTAATCATAAGAAAATATCTATGAATAAAACAAAAACGTCTTGCTAAAATTCTGCCCATGATCCGCTCTGGTGTTGGGCTAAATGATCGATGAGTTCACTCTAAAAAGCCCTAAAGGGCTTAATGATGAGAGGGACAACTTCTTTTCCCCGCCATA
>CAYWBI010000203.1:0-6580 GCA_964456445.1 uncultured Calditrichaceae bacterium | reverse complement strand
TAATATTAAAGCAGCTTATGTTTTAGCGCTAAAATAAAAAAGAGGATGGCGGTTAGGCCATCCTCTTCGGTTATTCTTCATGTGCTGACGGGTGCCAGCCGCTGGATTTCTCCAAAAGATCGTTTATCCGGTTTACAAGGGTGTGCGGATCGGTTAAGTAGCCTTCCAGCAATAAGGCCGATTCAAACATCTGTTGGGCCGCATTTTCTATAAACGGGTCCCGTGGGTCTTTTTTGTATATCTTTAACAGGTTGCGTGTTAAGGGGTGGTCCTTATTGATTTCCATGGCCTTTTGCGGAGGCGTCATATCCTTGTTCATCATCTGCATCATCTTGTGCATGTGCGACGTCATCGTTCCATCGGGATTAACCAGACAAGAAGGGCTATCATGCAACCGCTTTGATTCTTTAACCTCGGTTACCTTGTCGCCTAAAATATCCTTGATGCGTTCCAGCAGTTTCGTAAATATCTTCTCATCGGAACCGCTCAGTTTTTCCGCTGTATCTTTCTGCTCTTTATCATCGTCGTCAAAGGAATCCAGGCTGCCCATATCCACTTGTTCCGCGGCTTTTAGTTCAAAATCCTTATACTTTGTCAGACCGCTTAAGGCAAATTCATCCACCGGCTCGTAAAGATAGAAAACTTCCAACCCCTTATGTTTAAAGGCCTCCATGTGCGGATCCGATTCAATTGCAGCGCGGCTGGCGCCGGTGAGGTAGTAAATTTCTTTCTGGTCCGCCTTCATCCGAGAGACATAGTCTTCAAGAGAAATAAGCTCGTCTGCACTTTCGCACGAAGACGAATTGAAACGTAAAAGCTCGGCAAATTTATCTTTATTGGCATAGTCTGTATAGCCAAATTTGAAAACCTTGCCATGTTCTTTCCAAAAAGCCTTATAATCATCCGGATTTTTGCTGGCCATTTTTTTGAGATGATTCAAAACCTGCGAAACGAGAGCTTTGGAAATTTTTTGGATGATGGCGTTTTCCTGAAGGGTTTCGCGGGAAATATTTAAAGGGATGTCCGGCGATTCTACCAAACCCTTTAAAAAGGCCATATATTCGGGGATGAGGTCCTTGTTTTTATGCTGAATCAAAACACCGTTTACGTAGAGATCCAACCCGCGGTCTTCACGCAGGGTGCCAAACATATCCATGACTTGTTTGGGAAAAAAGACCAGGGCATTAAACTGCACCGGCGCATCGATGGATACGTGCAGGGTGTCCATGGGTTCCTGAAAATCATGGGCGATGAATTTGTAGAATTCATCGTATTGTTCTTTTTTGATTTGAGATTTGGGTTCGCGCCATAAAGCTTTGATAGTATTTATTTTTTCACCGGCAATATTTATGGGGAATGAAACGAAATTGGAATGTTTTGTTATGGCCGTCTTAATTCTTGTTTCATCGGCAAATTCACTGTTCTCATCGCGGAGATGAATAGTGATGGTTGTACCGCGTTTTACCTCTTCATCCAGGGTTGTTACACTAAAAGTACCAATGCCCGTGGATTCCCAGCGTACCGGTGACTGATCTTTTTTATACGACCTTGAAACGACGCTGACCTTATCCGCAACCATAAACACCGAATAAAAACCAACGCCAAATTTTCCGATGATATTGGAACCATTGCCATCACCATTTTCTTTGTTTTGTTCGGCCATCAAGTTTAAAAATGCCTCTGTGCCCGACTTGGCCACGGTTCCAAGATTGGTGATGACTTCATCCTCCGTCATTCCAATACCCGTATCCTGGATGGTGACGGTTTTCTCATCCTTGTTTATGGCTATATTTATTTCCAGGTTTTCATCCGGATCGGTAATTTCCACTCCTTTTGTGGATTCAAAACGTAATTTGTCCAGGGCGTCGGATGCGTTTGAGATAAGTTCACGTAGAAATATCTCGCGATTGGTATAAAGCGAATGAACAAGGATATCCAGTAATTTGTTTACTTCCGCTTTAAATTTTAACTTCCTGCTTTTTGCCACTTTTTCCTCCTATGGTATTTTTATTTTGTCTATCTGTTTAATGCACAAGATTGCCGAATGTTACATCCCTTTGAATTCTAAAGGAATGGTAAATTTATATAAGTTTGAGCAAGTAAAGCAAATGATTGCATTTACTAAAAGAATATCCCTGCCCTACCGGGAAAAGGGACAAGGGATTTTTCATAGAGAGGACATAGATGATGCCGGGCTGCGCAAATGTTTTTTGCACCCTGTCCATAAAATGCTGGGTTTTTATCTTAATCCTTTTTTGATTGTGATCTGTCATTTTCCCGGACATAAAGGCATTATCCATACGAAGATAGCGGGAGCAGAAAGTGAAAGAAACGGTTTTGCCGGGTGTTATTTTCAATATCCAGCGAGCTTACAGGGTAAAAAAAAAGGCAGGATGTAAGTCCTGCCTTTTAAATTTAAACTAAACTTACTTTGCACCCAAAATCTTTAACGTGTTATCCAGCGCATGTGGGGCGATAGAAATTTTTGACGCCGTGCTATGCGATACGGCTGTTTCACGAAGATCGCGTAAATATACCGGGGCAATCGCGGTGCCGTACTTGGCATTTATTGCGCTTATAAACCGGTTGGCAACAACGCCATAGCCGATAGTGGATGGATGGACGCCGTCAAGACTGAACATTTCACCCTCAATATAAGCGGTTTTCATGGCAATGCCCTGCTCAAGCCAAACACCGCCGCCGGCGGCAACACCTTTAAAAAAGCTATTGATGTCCACCAGGGCCCAACCGTGGGCGCCGGCAACAGCGGCAATGGTGCCGTTAAAATTGGTAATGGCAGTTTTAGCAGTTGTAATTTCACCGGCGTCTAAAATCAAGGCGTCCGGCCAGGGGTTTGTTGGATAAAACCCAAAAGCCTGTGTGGTGTCGATACCCGGCATCGTGGAGAGTAATACCGAAACCGGAATACCCACCTTGGCGGCCAGGTCACGGTACCATTTTCCGGTTGGCGTGCCCAATAAGGGGGCATATTTTCCGCCAACGAGGGTAATCAGAACGCCGTCGCTGCCATCAAGTGTTGTAACATCCGTTGCGGGATTCGGAATAATCACGCCATGCTTTTGATAATACAGGCCATTTATCAAACCGGCATTGAGCGCCGGAGCCATCGATTCCGCAATCTTTGGGCCAATGGTGGTAAAAAACGGGATATCCGTCACATTGGGGATATTGGCTACGGCCACCTTGGCATTTAACGAGGCGATACTATCACCCAGTTGACTAAACAGAAATGCGAATGTATTCGCATCCGTTGGCGATGCGGGGCTGGCGCCGCCACTTGTGGCAAAACCGAGTACATCGTTATTGCCAATCCACAAAGTGATAAAAGATGGCTGCTGAGCTTTGGCTTGTTGCCATACTGTGCCCTGTCCGCGCAATACCACATCAATCAGACCGGAACCGCTTAATCCTTGGTCTGTACTGTTTTGAGTGGATGTGGACATCATAACATCGGCCAATACAATTCCCGGAATACCTAAGTTATTATACGGTTTGGCATAGGCCAGGTTGGTCGGGGCCCCTGTTCCCGGGGCCTCTTCAATGGTCCCGTCCAGGGCCTTTAATTCCAAAATGCTTGGCAGACCGGGGTAGGAAACCGTTGGCTGGGCAAAGTCCGTAACCCCCATTTGGGCAGCAATTTGTTTTGGAAAACTATATTGTTGGTTTTCGTCTAACAATGAGCCGGACTGATATCCTGCTGTAAGGCTGTTACCAATGGCCACAAAACCTCCGCTGGTCAAAGTTCCCGCATCCGACTTTGTTGCGGTAACGGAGGGATCGGACAACTTACAGGATGTCAAAGCCCCGATCATCAATATTGTGAATAATATTTTATATGTTTTCATATAGACACTCCTTATTTAATCGAATAGCTAAGTGATAGGCCAAAAAGATTTGCGACGCCCTTATAAGTCCCATTAAACGTTGCAGTGGGAGTGGGATCACTACCATACTGCACCTTGGATGTAGTAATGGTCCGGTCGTCTTGTTGCAGGGCCATATAAAAAGCATCCACGGTAATGGCGCCCATTTTATATCCCGCGCCCAGGGAGAATAAATTGCGGTCGCCTTCCGGCAGCGATGGTTCTAAGTATGTATCCGGCACGGCTTTGTTATCACGCAGGTAGCCCATTCTTAATGCCAGTTCATCGTTCACACGGTATTCCATTCCAAAGCGCAGGCTGTAAGAATCTTCATAATTGCGCTCAGCGATGGTCTCTTTAGATTGGTCAGGTCCAACAGGATCGGCAAATTTAATGGTCAGCTTATCGTAGGAGCTCCAGGCAATTTGCATCCAGTCAAATTCCGCGGTCAGGTTTTTGGTGAAATCATAAGAAACACCAACACCCATCAGGGCCGGAAGGGTAAGTGTAGAAGTGCCCTTTGTCGTTGACGGAAACAAAGTTCTTAAACCTGCATCGATTTGCGGTGTCGTGCTGCGAAAATCGAAGGTTGCGTCCCCGGAAAAATCCATCGAGACTTCACTGCGATAGACGGCCCCGATGGCCAGTTCATCGCTGGCGTTAAACTTAACGCCAAGATTAAAACCAAATCCTGTTGCATCCGCGGCCAGCTTGGATTCTACATAGTCGCCAATGGCCGGGACATAACCCGCGCTTTTTTCAAGGGTAACCTGACCAATAACATAATCAAGTCCGATGGAAACGGATAAATTATCCATCAGCTTATAAGCCACACTGGGATTTAAGGTAAAGGTTTTTACATCGGAGGTGGTGGCCAGTTCACGGCCTACCCAATCCTGCGACCATTTGGAGCCAAGGCCATAAAGGGTAAAAAAACCAAAGCCAACGGCCAGGTCATCATTTATGCCATAAGTTGCGTAAAAAGTGGTTGGTGTAAAAGTTTGGGCTTCTGCCTTGGTGTATAAATTTTTATCTACCCCAGTGGGGCCGGTAAAACTGAACTGCGGGAAAATAAGCGTTGTACCAAGACCGACCTGGAAGCCGTCCTGACCGGCCATCCCGGCGGGATTGAAAAAAACACTGCTTACATCATTGGCCTGGGCGATAAATGCGCCTGCCATGGCCGTTGCCTTAGCCCCCTGTTCATAAATGGAAAAACCAGATGCGAACAACCCCGAGGAAGATAGGGCAAGAGCGGTAAATAAAACCGAAATCTTTTTGAGCATAATGCCTCCTGATTTGAATATGAATGATTTAGTTCTGTTTAATAATTGAATTTAATTGAAAAAGGTCTTGGCTTATACCGGGTCAAACGGGCTTTTCTTAACTTCTTATCAAAAAAAAATATTTGAATTATAAGAAAATATGCTCTTTAACAAGCTCTGTTCATAGCTAAACATAGTGAACGAATTTATCATCAAAAAGCGCCCATTACATCCATCTTTATCAATTTTTCCCATATCTTTTATGAACATACGGATGGAAGCAATGTTTTTTTGCAGCAATAAGGAAAGGTAAAGGTAGGTAACTATAAAGTCAAGACTGTTTAGAAGAGCGATTTTACAAAATCTTCAACATCATTTTGTTTATCACGGATGTCACCAAGAAACAGCATAAAAGTTTGTTGGTCCAGCGAGAAGGCATCCATTATCACATTGGCAATTTTCTCTTTCGTAGCTTTCTGTAAATTTTGTGTGGTAAGGCTGCTGCATAAACTGGCGAGGCAAATCAGCTTCTTGAAATCTGCGTTTTTGTCTTCGGGCGCGATGGCATGAAAGGAAGCAAGGGTGTGGTTTTCGCAAGCAAGTTTTATGGTGGCGGGCAGTTTCCAAAATGTGCTAAGGATACTTCCAAAACTGGCGCTGGACGGGATATTCAGCTCCTTTTCTGCCTGATCGCGTAATAGCCCCTTTTCTTCCATCAGCCGGGCAACGGCTTCAAAATGTTCGGGATAAAACTTTAAATATACAAGCGAACCGATATCATTTAACAATGCCGCCGCCCTTATTTCTTCTGTATCTACATAACAAATAAATTTAGATGCGATCAATTTTGCACATACAGCCGTATAAAAAGAATGATACCAAAAATCTTTTAGGGCCTTTTCATTTTTTACCTGTAAGGTTGAAACAACCGAAAAGGTTAAAATGATCCGGTGTATTTCATTAATGCCCAAAAAAGCAATGGCAATTTTCATGTTGGAAATTTCTTTGCGCAGGCCAAAATATGCTGAATTGATAATTTTTAAAATTTGGGCCGAAAGCGCAACGTCACTTTCTACCAATTGTGATATTTCCGCAACCTTAATATC
Organism: uncultured Calditrichaceae bacterium; assembly: GCA_964456445.1. Lineage (GTDB taxonomy): Bacteria > Calditrichota > Calditrichia > Calditrichales > J004 > CAYWBI01. Next base: position 325 of record CAYWBI010000203.1, on the reverse strand, counting down.
TTCATCCTGAAGCAATTGTTGTAAGCGACTGATAATTTGTGGCAAGGACGGCAGGGTATTGTGTTGGAGAAACATTTCATCGGATTCGATGTCAATTGCCGGTAACATGCGTGTTTTCTTTCTTTTGATGTTAAAACTTTTTTATTGTTTAATTTGGAATACTATTGCTCGGATAAAATGAAAAAATATTGACTTCGCGGTATAAATAAATCAGATTTATCCCGTATAAAAACCATATGTTGCCCCTACAGGACGGTTTTTTTGAAAAACATTTCGGTGCTGGAACCATGGGCCCTCCATGGCGTTGCTGTTTTGATTGTATTTA
>CAYWBI010000202.1:0-6590 GCA_964456445.1 uncultured Calditrichaceae bacterium | reverse complement strand
AATTTGTTTATTGTTAACATACAAGGACGGGGTTAGTCAAATGCGGCACTGTACCCTTGAGTCCAGATGTTTTCATGCCAAAAGCCAATTCCCGGCTCCCAATTATCCACTATTAATTTGACAACCCTGTTTTCTTGTCTTCTGAATTTTCTTTCTATCTAAGTATTTACCCACACAAAACCCAGTAGAGCCTTTTTATATATAAGGACGAATCCGGTTAAAATCGCCATTCAGGGGCATGCCCGGTTCAGGTGCAATGAATTGAAAAGTTAGATTTCAACTATTGACAACTGATAAGTAGTTTACTGTCATTTTATGGCAGAATAGTGAGATTATGCTCCGCTGGTCTAAAATCAAAAATCGGCGTTCCTTGTTCGTATATCAATGGCAGGGGCAACCGGGCCTTGAAGGTCCCGTTGGTTTTTTCGCCCATCCATCCGAAATGTCCCCGGGTTCTGAAAAAACTTTAAACTTATTCCGGATATATTACCAGCGACGTGGAATGTTTTCCACCACACGGTACGTATCGCGTGCGATCAGCAGTTCTTCATTGGTTGGGAAAACGTATGCTTTAAGTGTGCTGTCCTTGGTGGAGATCAGGCCACCGCTACCTCCTTTTAAAGCGTTGTTTTTTTTCTTGTCCAGTTTGAGACCGATACAATCCAGGCCATTGCAAATCCGTTCGCGAATAGGAGCAGCGTTTTCACCAATCCCACCTGTAAAAATAACGGCCTCTGCTTTTCCGGCCATTTCCACAAAATAGGAACCGATGTATTTACGCACCCGGTTACAAAAAATATCAATGGCAAGTTTGGCGCGGCGATCCTGGTTCTCTGCCTCTTCCTCTAAAAGTTCACGCATATCATGAGTCAAGCCGGAAATACCGAGCAGACCGGAACGTTTGTTCAATAGCGTGTCGATCTCTGCGTATGTCAGACCCTCTTTGTGGTATAAAAATTCCAGGATGGATGCATCCATGTCCCCGACGCGTGTTCCCATCAACAACCCCTCCAATGGGGTAAAACCCATCGATGTATCGATAGATGCCCCATCCTCTATGGCACAAGCCGACGCCCCGTTTCCTAGATGCAAGGAAATGATGTTCACCCCGGAGCGTTCAATATTAAGCTCCTGCCTGTAGCGATAGGCGATATAACGATGCGATGTGCCATGAAAACCGTACCGACGAATTTTATAGCGGCGGTATAAGGGGTAGGGCAGGCCGTACAGATATGAGGTGTCTGGCATGGTTGAGTGGAAGGCGGTATCAAAAACGGCCACCTGAGGAATGGTTTTGCCAAGTAACTCGGTGATGGCGCTGATCCCTTTTAGATTGGCCGGGTTATGCAGGGGGGCAAGTTCGATATTGTCTTCGATGCCATTTATCGTTTCCTTATTGATACAAACCGATTTACTAAAACGCTCCCCGCCATGTACCACACGATGCCCAACTGCATGGATATCCGAAAGAGATTTTATGTTATCGATCATTGATTCCGAAGAAATGATCCAACGGAGTATTTTATCCACGGCTTCGCGGTGATCACGGATAGGGACAGCTGTCCGTTGTTTGGGATGGCCCTCGGCTTCAAATGTGATCAGTGAATGGCTGCCGATCCGCTCCAGAATGCCCTTGGCCAACCGCCGGTCGGTGTTGCTTTCGATTTGTTTTAAATCGGTCTCTATAATTTGAAATTTGACGGATGATGATCCGCAATTCAGGACGAGTATATTCATTATATTACCTGATTTTTTATTGTGTAACAGTCAGTTTTTGCTATCGGGTAAATTTACGAAATTGAAAGATTAAAAGGTTAAAAAGCTGCGGGAAATTGAAATTTATTTTGGCTGGGTTTTGGGGATGCACTCCGGCTGGTTGTTTAGTTTTTCCGGGGCACGACGTTTTTTTGCATGCTTTCCGTTCACAGGAAACAGTTAAAATGGTTTTATTTTGATGATTTGTTCTGCTCCCACACTTAAACCCGGGGCAACAACAAAGCAGGAGGTTATTCTTAGCAATTATCCTGAAATTAAACATCAATACTAAAAACATGTTTTACTAAAACGCCTATGCCAAAGGAAATAACGGCCACGCCGATCGATATAGCGGCCATTTCAAAAAAACGTCGTTTAAAGGACAATTGTTTTGCAACTGATATGAAATAAGTGTAACCGGCAATAATTAAAATTGTCACGGCCAACATTGATCCCAGGGCAATATATGGGTCTGGTTGTAAAAGATAGGGCAAAACCAGCATGGCAACGGTAACAATATACGAAACGCCTGTATAAACTGCGGATGTTACCGGGTTTATGGATTCGCTTTGTTCTTCCCGTGAGGCCAGATAGCCGGACGCCGCCATGGAAAGCGAAGCGGCCACCCCCATCACAAGACCGGTGGTGCCGACAATAAGGTTGTTGCTGAATGCAAAAGTAAGACCCGCCAGTGTCCCGGTAAATTCAACGAGGGCGTCATTTAGGCCAAGCACAATGGCGCCTGCGTAATTCAGACGTTCATCATTAAGAATGTCGATCAGCAATTGTTCGTGTTTTTCCTCATCTTCCTTTATTTCCAGGGCTTGCGGATAGCTGGTAGAGATGGATGCATAAAAGCGGCTGGCGTCCCGTTCACCTTGTTCCATTTTACGCAGAGCGAAGGAAAGTCCGAACCATTTTGCCAAACGAACATAACGCCTGACCATACGCAGATTGGGTTTTGTATCAAGGCCGGTTATCCCGCGCCACAATTCATAATGGCGTTTCTCGTCATCGGCAATTTTTAACAAGGTGTCGCGGTTATGGTCATCATCGCTTTGTTTGGCCAGTTCACGGTAAATAATTTCTTCGGTTTGCTCGTTTTTTTGCTGGTTCAATATTTTGTCAATCATGGCGTATTATTTCAAATTAGTTAAGGTAGGATTTTTTATTAAAAGCAGGTTAAAATGCTAATCGTCCCCGGCAGGGAGTTCCAGCGCGGAAACCGTTCCGATGGCATTTCCGGCGATGCCTTTTATTGCACCGTACATATCGATGGTGTTATCAATAACTTTTTCGATTTGCTTCTCGCGTATTTTCCAGATTTTTTGCATTGCACGCTTTTCCTTGTCCAGATCCAGCTTCATTGTGGAAAATCCATCCACGATGGCCTCTACCCGCTGGGTAAATTCGGCGCTGGTCAAATACGTATAGAGCATGGACATTTTATCGCCGCGGTTCTCCTGGGCAGCCTTTGACAGATGAAGTTTTAGCAGCATTTCCCTCAATACAAACACCAGGGCCTCAACCTCCGGGAAGCTGCAAATCCAGATGCCGGAGATTTGACCAAAGTGTTGCATGTTTCGTGGCATGGCATCCGTTACAATAACCGCCACTTCGGCCTGCTGGTTACGTTGATCATTCTTTAACTTTTCGATCCAGCCATCGGAGAATGACTTAGTGCGTTTACTTTCGTATAATATTTTTCCGCATTCCTCTTGCCGTGTGTTTCGAATCGTATGCAACACATCCGCACCGCGCACGCCTTTGATCACTTCCTGAATGGAGTCAAAGGGAAAGGCTGTGCGAAGAATGTCTTCCAGTGCCAGTTCCTGAACTTCTCCCTGTAATTGCATAGAGCCTTGTTCCGCTTTACGCTGCATTTCTGCGACTAACTTTTTTTGATCATCGATTTGTTTTTTTAGTTCCCGGAAGGTAAGGTCATTTTTTTCTTTTTCCTTTTGGCGGACATCCTCCGCAATCTTTTCCCGGTCACTGAGCAGTTGTTTTTTGTATTCCAGTTCAAGGTTTTCATTTTTTTCCTGCATCTGCTGTTCTTTTTGCAGCAGCTCAAGTTCCCGTTTTTTTAGATTTTTATTTTCTTCGATTTTTTTACGGTTTTCTTCTTTCAACAGCGCCAATTTTTCTATGACCTCTTCCCCGGATTTTTTCTGTATTTTCAGCCTTTCCTTTTCAACCAATTGATTGGCCTTTTTTTCTGCCTCAGCTTCCCATTGGGCCCGCTCTTCAATTTTTTCACGTTTTAATCTTTCGATTTCGGCCTTTGTTTTATTCAGCTCCTGCAAGCGCCTGGATTTTTCATCCAATTCGTCCATCAAGTTTTTTAATTGATCTGCCTGTTCTTTTTGTAGTTCTTCACTTATGCGCTGCCGTTGGGCCTCTTCAGCCGATTTAAGTTTTTTGTTTACGCTTTCCTGAATGCGTTTTTGGATTTGTTTCTGGTCGGCGTCTAATTTTAGTTTTTCCGCTTCCAACCCCGCCAATCGCTCTTCGTATTGTTTTTTCTCTCTGGCGATATCGGCCTGATATTTCTTACGGTAATCTTCATCCAATTGATGGGCAAGAATCTCACTTACATTGATAGCCGCACCACAATTGGGACATGTTATGCTGTTTATGTTTTTTTCCATTGCGAAGCCCAACATTTAAATGTTTATCTTTTTTTTAATCAGATGCCTTTAACGGGTTCAACTGCCCCTCACTTGCGGCAATGGTCACGGCAACAGTACAGTCACCGGTTACATTTGTTACCGTGCGGCACATATCTAAAATACGATCAATACCCAAAATGAGTGCAATGCCGGCACTGGGCACGTTAATGGCTTCCAGAATAATAACCAGCATAATAATCCCCGCACCCGGTACGGCCGCCGTGCCGATAGATGCCAAAACAGCGGTAAGCACGATGGTTACCTGAGCGCCAATCCCTAAATTCATCCCAAGGGTTTGGGCAATAAATACGGCTGCCACCGCCTGGTATAATGCCGTACCGTCCATATTGATTGTGGCCCCAAGCGGTAGAACAAAGGACGATACTTCCTCAGATACGCCAAGATTATTTTCACAGCGCTCCATGGTGACGGGCAGAGTTGCCCCGGATGAACTGGTGGAAAAGGCCAACAGCTGGGCAGGTGCGATACCTTTAAAAAAATCCTTTATTTTGATAGGTGTTAAAAATTTTAAAATGGATGGATAAACGACTGTCATTTGAATAAGCAGGCCAATGAGTACGACAATGCCATAGTAGCCTAAAGCTCCCAATAGTTCTCCTACCTGGTCCATGTTATCTTTGGCAATCACATTGATCGTGTCGGCTATAAGACCAAAAACGCCAATTGGCGCCATAAGCATAATCATATCCACCATCTTGATTACCACATCATTTAATCCCTCAAAAACTTTTAATAGCGCCTGACCGGCATCCCCTTTTACCTGGATAATGCCAATACCCAGAAAAATGGCAAAGAAAACAACTTGTAACATATTGCGGTTTCCCGCGGCAGCGCCGAAAATATTGTTGGGTACCATATCTACCAAAGGTTGCAATGGACCGCGTTCCTTTACTTGCTGTGCGTGGGCTTCTTTTTGTTGTACGTCGGATTCATAGGTGGATTGAAGCTTTTCGCGCATGTCGGCGGGAACGCTTTTTCCCGGTTGAAGGGTATTGACCACAATCAGCCCAATTGTAACCGATATGACTGTTGTCAGGATGTAGATGGTAATGGTTTTTCCACCGATACGCGAAAGCTTTTTTAAATCCGATAGGGAAGCGACGCCGGAAACAAGCGAGCCCAGGACCAATGGAATGGCGATTAGTTTTAGCAGGTTGATAAATATTTTTCCCCAGGGCGCTATCCAATCACTGGTAAATGCGCCCCATCCCGCATAGGCGGCAATGATGCCATAAACAAGTCCCAATACCATGCCGATGATAATTTGCCAATGTAGTTTGAGTTTCATTGTATTTCCTCCCCTATAGAATTTTGGCTGCTCCCGCTACTTTTGCGTCGATATTCGCCTCGCTGATTTTGTATGTTATTCGAAAATGTAAAAAAGTACAGGCGATTGGAAAGTGGAATTTTTATGTAAAACCATGGCTATCAATATTACGACATGGTCTATAAGTTTATAAAAGTATAATATAACCGGAATCCCATATCGGCTCAAACTAAAAAGATTTTGGGATAATGAAATGCTAAAGCAGAAGGAAAAAAAATATAGATGGATATGGCTAATTAGTCTTGTTGCGAAGGTTTTTCATCAGTGTGGAATTCTATAGCCTGTCCCTTCATGGATCTTAAATACTCCAGCGCCTGTGGTGGATTATAGTGGCCTTTCCGGCCAAAGGCATAAAACTGTACGCCTGTCATTTGCTTGCTGTCTATGTTGCCTGGTTGTTGCCAGCGGATGTGCCCTTTTAAATCCAGGTGTTGACCATCAGGAAAACTTACTTTTATTTGAACTGGAGTTCCGAATGAAACACTTTCACCAATATGAAAAGCAATACCGCTTTTTGAAACGTTTAGCGCCTCACCGGCATTGGCGTAATATTTTAGGGCCCGGATGCCTTTTGGGATTTTATAGCGGACAACTACGCCAGGCAAATCAATACGTTGCAACGTGCGTCGTTCTTCATTTTTAGTCATTGGAAAACCCGTATATGTTTCAGGTGGATAGATGATTATAACTATGTCTGCCGAAATAATCTGTGAGCTTCGTCAAGCACGCCGTTTATTCCGGTCCAGTAATTATTTGTCTAATATATTATAGAGGCAAATTTCTGCTTAAAAGAGGCAAGGAGATTTTTTTTCTTC
>CAYWBI010000201.1:0-6620 GCA_964456445.1 uncultured Calditrichaceae bacterium | reverse complement strand
CATTGTAAACTAAATATTTCATGTTTTTGCAAACAACCCCATTTTACGTTTCATGTCAAGCGGTATGTATCTGATCTCCGTCAACGGGAAAGATTTCATTAATAAGGCAAATGCAGTGTTTATCAAATAAGGCAAAAGGATGAAATTGTGCATAATATTTATGGTTTTTTCCTGCCTGCCCTTTTCCGCTCAATGGAGCAACGACCCCGCGCAAAACCTGCAAATATACTCATCTGTAACCCGCACGTTGCCGGGGGCCCGTGGGGCTTTGAAGCGGATCGGAATGAAAAAAAAGTAAATCCACAGATAAATCTGTGGGCGGTCTTTCGTTTGTAAAACCCGGAATTATATTCGGAAAAAAGCATGTTTACCCACAGAAATCCCTGTAGAGCCAAAATATCTAACCGTATCCCATAAAATATTATTATTAAAATAGTGCCAAAAATTAAATGTGACGCCGCCCCTACATTTTTTGGGGCGATTTTATTATCTTGATCGGTATTATCCCCGATGATTCATATTTTTCAGACGGGAACATTTATTTTTTATCTAACATTAACGAGGAGCTCCCATGCGTTTTTTAATATTTACAGGTTTGTTTTTACTGGCTTTGGGATGCGCATCCCAAAAAGAAGCGCCAAAAGAAAATCCGCAAACCGCCGGACCGCAGGTGCAAAAATGGATGAATACGGTAAGGGCCGAAGCAGAAACCCGCTTGCCTGTTATCATATCGAGTAATAAACCGTTGGCCGATTCGCTCCTGAATAAAATCGGCCCCAATCGTTATACCGGACGACTGACCCAGGAGCAGTTAAATGTTTTGCTTAAAAACCCCGATGTCAAGAGAATATCAACCGGAAAAGAAAAATTACATTAAGGAGAATTCTTATGCGTGTATCAATTCTTGCATTATTTATTTTTATGGGCTCACTCTTTGCCACCGATTTAGGGCCTTTTGTCAAACAACAGCAAAACCAACTGCAAAAATCTGCGGTTGATAAAGCGCTTCCCCTGATCGTTTCAGGTGATGCGGGTCTGGCCGGGCGTTTAGAAGCCGCCGGTATTCCGGTTGAATCGGATATCAATAACCGTGTAACGGTTCGGGTTAGCAGAAGCAGGCTAAACGATTTACTCGACGTTCGGGGCGTGCAGCGGATTGTTATGGGGCCAAAGCAAAAACCTGACAATTCCAAATCAACGGATTATCAAAATAAAGCACAAGCGTATGCAAAAGGATATACCGGAACGAACGTCATCGTGGGCATTGTCGATTCGGGTCTGGACTTTTATCATCCCATGTTTAAAAACAATGATGGCACAACACGTGTGCTTTATCTTTGGGATCAAACGGGCAGTGGTGCAAATCCGACCGGCTATAGCTATGGTGCGGAATATACCTCAAGCCAAATAAACCAGGATTTTAACTCGGGAACGCCACACTCTCTCGTGCCGGAAATAGATACCGATGGCCATGGCACACACGTGGCCGGAAGCTTTGCGGGTTATGATTTTAGCCTGACCCCGGCCGACACCATTAGTGGCAGCGCCGTCAATGCCAATATAATTTTTGTAAAAACGGATTTTTTCTCTTCAAGCATCCTGGATGGAATAAAATACATCTTTGATAAAGCACAGGCGCTGGGAAAACCGGCGGTAGTGAACCTGAGCTTAGGCAGCCAGTTTGGTCCACACGACGGAACCGATGACGGGACCGTGGCTGTGGATGATTTAACCGGACCCGGCAAGGTTATCATTCGTTCCGCCGGAAATGACGGCAGTGATAATGTGCATTATTTTAATGACGCCATACGCTCAAGCGATCAAATCAAATTTGGCATCTGTGATTATGCCACGGGATGGCTTGAAAAAGGGGATGATGTGAATTCGGTTTCTTTATCCTGGGAACATGGCAGCATTGCATCTGTTACAAAAAACAATAATAATAGCTCGGGGAATGTCACACTCTATCTCTACACTGCCGCCTCCAGTAATAATTCAAAAGTTGCCTGTTATGTAATTATTGACGATACAACCGGTCTTGGTGCCGATACCTTTACTCTGACATTTAATGGCTTGAGCGACGCCAACAGTAATGGCACACTTGGTCTGCATTTGTGGACAAGCGAAAATGCCCTGCAAAACCCAACCGGCGGCTTTTCACAAGGCACGCTTTACTCCGGAAATAACGGTCAACTACTTCATTATCCTTATACCCTTGGAAATGCGGCCTGTGGTAATAATATTATCAGTGTGGGCGCTTTTGTTTCCCGTCATAATTGGCCTGCGTCTGATGGGAACACCTATCATTTTACCTATAATGGCGATGATGGCGGGATCGCCAATTTCAGCAGCGTCGGCCCCACCGCAGATGGCCGGAAAAAACCGGATATCGTGGCAGGGGGTACCATCCTGCTTTCCGCGCGCAGTTCGGATGCCACCTATTCCAATGCGTTTTTGCCTCCGGCGCCCTATACCGACAATTATGGTTATAAGCAGGGTACATCGATGTCTTCACCGGCAGCGGCCGGTGCCATTGCGCTCCTGCTTGAAAAAAATCCAAGCTGGGGACCAGCCGAGGTCTTAACCTATCTTTCCGGTCATGCGCAGGGGACGTCCCGGCCCGCGGGTGTTACGGCATCCGAGCTAAAAGTTAAAGAAGACCCCAATAACTGGGACAAAGTATTTGGGTATGGCGCCATTGATCTTACCGACGCTTTTAACACAACCGCTTTGGATGACGGTCAGGTTCTTGTTGTCAATGGATATGAATTGGAACAAAATTATCCCAATCCTTTTAACCCGTTAACCACGATTCGCTATAAACTACCGATACGCAGTTTTGTTGAACTGACCTTATATGATGTCAGCGGGCGCAGGGTCAAAAGCCTTGTCGATGAAATCCGCCCGGCGGGAGCAAACCAGGTACAGTTGGATGCGGGAAACCTTGCCAGCGGGATTTATTACTACAAGTTGAAAACCCAGGGTTTTACCCTTACCAGGAAAATGACCCTGCTGAAGTAGGCATATTTATTTTTTTTACACCAAAGCCCTGTTCACCCGGACGGGGCTTTTTTTTTCGGTATACCTTGGTTACCCTGAGCGGAACGCACAAACGTTCTGTCACCCCGAGTGGAGCGCAGCGGAATCGAGGGGCCTTTTGTGCATGCGATGGCTTTGGTACAACATGGAAAGATTCCTCGCGGCGTATTTTTCTGGTACGTTATTTCATCGCTGCTCGGAAAGACGCCTTTTATCTTTTTCTTTTTTCCTTTTTCCTTTTTCCTTTTTCATTTTTCATTTTTCTTTTTTCCCACTTCCTTTTCTTATTAACTGCGTCAATCGGCGTAATCTGTGGATTTTTAGAAACGCAAAAACCATTGTTGGTGACGTAATCCGCAAAAACGGTTTTTATTAAATCCGTGCCTTCCGTACCTTTCGGGATGCCTTTTTATTTTACACTCATTTTGTATGGATGCCATGACAAAAATATACCAACTGATCTTTAATTTTTTCCTGTTCACGCTTTTTGCCTGTTCACCGTCCCAATCCACAAACAATGGAAAACAACGGGTCATCTCACTGGCACCATCAATTACCGAAATGGTTTTTGCCCTCGGTGGAAACTCACGTCTTGTAGGGGTATCGGATTTTTGCAGCTATCCGCCGGAGGCCCTAAAAATTGAAAAGGTGGGCGGTCTGTTTAACCCTAATATCGAAAAAATCATGGCTTTAAAGCCCGACCTGATACTGGCAACAAATTCATATCGGGACCTGCCGGAAAAATTTAAAGGGATTAACGTAAAAACGGTACTTTTACCGGAAAAGACCCTGACGGATGTTTTTACAAGTATCGATTCGCTTGGCACTCTTCTCGGGAATAAACAGGCGGCGGACAGCCTGCACAGGGCCATCGGCGATTCACTGGAAAAATACCATTGGACGGATAAAGCCCCACGGCCAAAGGTCATGCTTGTACTGGGGCGTGATCCCGGCGTTGCGCGTAACATTGGTGTAAGTGGGCCCGGCGCGTTTCTGGATGAATTGCTGAGCTGGTGCGGGGGCATAAACGCATTTAGTGATCTAAAAGTGAGTTACAGCGCCATAAGCCGGGAAGCCCTGTTGGCACGAAACCCGGATATTATAATTGAATTTAGCCCTAAAGCCTTAACTTCGGATCAACAACGGTCAAACCGGAAGCAATGGCAAAGTTTTAAAAGGATAAAGGCTTATAAAAACAATCAAATATTTGTGATCGGAGGAAATGATTTTCTCATTCCCGGGCCGCGGGTTTATCGGCTGGCCCGTCGTTTTTATTACATTCTGCATCCCGGGAATAAAGATATTTCAAAACTCTAAACTCTAAATCCGGGTCCACCGTGGTTTTCAAATGATCATGGTAATGGTGTTTCAGGATAATTCGTGTTGTGGCTTTTTAGAAAAGCATGCGCTAAGTTGTATTCCCCCTTTTTGAATTCCCCACCGTATTCCCTCTCTCGCTTAAAAAAAAAACAAGACTCTACTGGAATTTCTGTGTGTAAACATGGTTTTTCCCGAATATAATTCCAGGTTTTACAAACGAGAGACAACCCACAGATTTATCTGTGGGTTTACAGCAAACACCGATTACAGTTAACCGTTTCAACGGTTTGTTGAAATGTTTACGCCATGTTAGAAAACGATAAATCAGTTTGAATTATTCTGGGATTTATTATACCCACAGATAAATCTATGGGCTGCATTTAATAACTTTTCCTAAAAAATTCTAAAATATGTCTCATGTTTCCCCAAGAATTCCAGTATTGCCAAAAATAAAAATTCAGGCTGCTCTTTTTAAAACGGATCTGAGTCCTTCTTTAATACTTGAGTATAAAATTTTATTTATGGAAATTGAAAACAATATATGGCAAAAGAAGATGGTATAAATAATATCCGTTTTTAACCGTTTGGCATGCGGGATTGTTTTTGATGCTCTGCGGGACAGCAGTAATTATTCTTGTATGGATGCTATAACCTGAGCGCTTACAGCCGCCTTCATCCGCTGCGAATGAGTGGATGAAATTGATGAGGGTCTTTGCATATTCATAGTTATGGAATTGCAAAAATGGCCCCATGCTAAAAATATACAGGCCGGTACTTATCCTGAGTTAATAACGGGCGGCATGCCCGGGAAGTGATCGTCTTTATGAAGTTAAGCCGTAAACTTGAATATTATAAATCAACAAAGCGAAAAACCGGGGAGCCTGAAGAAGCAGCCAAAATTCCGCCGGGTCTGCAGGCAATTCGGGAACATTTTTCGGCAGAAATTTTATTTGCCCCGGCGCCCGTTCTGAAAATCCGCAATCATATCGAATATAAACAGAAAGATAAAAAACTAATTGACCTGTCTCTGCTTTCTAAAGGACAACTTACCCGTCCGGTCGATCTTGAAAAATGCCTTTTTTTTGATTTAGAGACCACCGGGCTTTCCGGCGGGACCGGTACCTATGCCTTCCTGATCGGCTTTGCTTATCTGAGCGGTGCTTCCATTGTTTGTGAACAATATTTTCTACCGGACTACGGTCGTGAACCGGAGCTGTTTAAACAACTGATAGCATGGTTCAGACAATTTAAATATTTTGTTTCATACAACGGTAAGTCTTATGATATGCCGCTTCTGCGCAACCGTTTCTGCCTGAATCGCCAGGAAACGGCTTTTAGTGATACGTTGCATATTGATTTGGTGCATTACTGCAGGCGTATCTGGAAGGACAGTCTTCCGGCATGCAATTTAGGCACTATCGAGGCACTGCTATTGGATGATGTTCATCGTTCCGGTGACATCCCCGGGGCTTACATTCCACAGGCATATTTCGATTATCTTGCCACGGGAAGAATACATGATATCATACGGATAATTGAGCATAACCGTCAGGATTTAATATCAATGCCCCTTATCCTAGGGCAGTTGGGCAATATAGGCGATGAGTTACAAAACCTGCCGCTTGACGCCCCGGCGATATACCATTTGGCAAATCTAACATCCGATGCTGCCGATCTGGGTTTCCTGACGCAATTGGAGACATTGGCAAGCCAGCGATTATATGCCCTTGAACCGATCTGGCGACAAAAGGCACAGCTTTTAAAAAAAGCAGAACGGTTGGAAGAGGCCACAGACCTGTGGAAACGGCTTGACAGGCACCCGCGGTTTTTTTGCGAAGCGGCACGGGAACTGGCCATGGTGTATGAACACGGCCATAAAGATTATAAGCAGGCGCTGCAGCATGTCCAACAGGCTATGCGCTCTTTAGAAATGCAGGCCGAACTGGGTGAGACGGGAAAATATGATAAGTGGTATGCCTCCTTTAAACGCCGCAGGCAGCGACTTGAACAAAAATCCAATAAAATAATAGAAAAAGAAGCAGATTGACATCCACCGGATTTTTAGCGGGATAATTAAATTTTTGTTACGATTCAGCTCAATGACGCCTTGTGCCCTAAATTATGGCTTCAATATTTGTCGCCAACTTTTTAGATTTCTTTTTTTGCCGCCAAGTCGCTAAGACGCTAAGTTTTTTTTTATGATTTTCTTTGCGTCTTTGCAGTTATTTATCTATAATTAGCATTGATTCGAATAAACTTTT
>CAYWBI010000200.1:0-6623 GCA_964456445.1 uncultured Calditrichaceae bacterium | reverse complement strand
TGGTTTCCACTTTTTCTCATCATCTCTCCGATTGTGACCATACTTGCCTCGTTTAATTTATGGCTACTCGCCGTTTGGCTTATAATCATAACCGGCATATTGTATCTTACACGGCAACGGATAATCGTTCTGCTTGGTGTTGTTTTGTTCCATGGCGCGGTTGGGGCGGCAACACCTTATTTATGGGAGCAGCTGCACCCCTATCAAAAAAACAGGATACTTACTTTTATAAATCCGGAACACGACCCCAGGGGCGCGGGATATCAAATTATTCAAAGCCAGGTGGCCATTGGCTCCGGCGGCGTTTGGGGCAAGGGATTTTTAAACGGTACACAAACGCATTTAAAATTTTTGCCGGCCCAACATACCGATTTTATTTTTTCCGTTTTAGCGGAAGAATGGGGGGTTATAGGGGTAATGGTTGTATTACTGCTTTTTTTACTATTGATCATCTATCTGATCAGTTTGGCTTCGACGGTAAAATCCAAATTTTCCAGCATTGTGCTTTTCGGGATCGCAAGCATCTTGTTTTTCCATGTTTTTGTAAATATCGGCATGACGGTGGGGATCGCTCCCGTAACGGGGCTGCCCTTGCCCTTTATAAGTTACGGTCGTTCTTTTTTATTGACCATGATGCTTGCCATTGGGATTGCACAAAATTTATCCTATAACCGGCTGGCCATTTAAAAAACTTTCCCGGCTATTAATATATTGTTTATATTGTGGCATTAATGATTGCAGAGGAAAACCGGCCCGGTTGACATCTTGTAAAAAGGACCCGAACATGAAAAAAATTTATATCTTGCCCATTTTATGCGGTTTACTCTTTATGGCAGCGGTAAGAAGCGCTCCTGCACAATCCGCTCCTTCTACCGGCATTTTTTTTAAAGGCATTCAGGCAGATATTACAAGCGCTATCCTGTTCAACAGGGTTTCCATATATGGCGATATTGATATCTATAAAAAAGGACCGGGGCTAAACAGCTATGGCTTTCAGGCGGGCGCTGACCTGACACATGTCTTTGGTCTTGTTAAGGTGGCTGAGGGCTTTCCGCTAAGGAACTTATATTTTTCGCTAAGGGCTTCATCTCAAAAAGGTAATTTTCCTGTCAGCGTATATCTTTCATACGTAAATTCAGCTTCGTTAGACAAAAGCAATATTGACAGAGCTGGCAACTTTATCAAGTTTGGCTTTGATGTAAACAAATATTTTTGGGACAACAAATTAGGACTTAAGTTTAAACTGGACGTACCGCTATTTACCATCTCCGGCAAGAACAATGGGTTCTATGTAGGGCTGGGCTTTGTTATTGGCTACTTAGAATATTAACACATCACATTAGGGTAATTGGTCACAAACGCCCTATCCAGGGCAAAAACTTATCAAATTTGGCAATTAAAAAGTTTCAACTAAAATTTGTACATTTCCTTTCCTGATTGTAAAATACTGAATCAGTATATAAACATATTTAACAACTGCCGATAACAGTAATATTCGGATGCTGAATTTTTGGGATAGCGGTTTAATCTTTATGAGAATAAAACGATCCTGGTCAAATCGGTTCCCGGCTTGTATCAAACTATTAAAAATATAAACAAATGTTCCGACGGAGGCATGATGAAATTAAAATCCATTATTTACCTACTTTCTATCTTGATCGTCCCTTTTAGTTTTATGGGTTGTGCCAGCTCCCAACCGGATGACCAGGCGGATGCATCAACCAAGGATGAGAAGCAACAACAGGAATTAGATGACATCGAGGCCCTGTTGGGTATTTCCGGCAATGATGAGCAAGCCGCGGATAACACGGCCACCCAATCCACAAAAAAAGAGACGGATAAAAGCAAAAGCGCCGACTCCAAAGAGAAAGTTTCCGGGGACGAAAAGCTAAACCTGCTTTCTACCAGCGACCGGGTAAACATCAGCCAAGATGCGGGCACGGAAATAAGCAGCGCCGAGAAGAAGAAGTTGAACAATAAAATAAAGACGTTGCAAAAAAAACTGAATGCGAAAGACCGAACCATCGCAGATCTTCGGGCGCAGGTAACCATGCAGGAAGATGAATTAAACAAGCGTCCCGGCGGAACGACGGTTATCAGTGACATTTCCATGGATGAATATCAATCCCGCTACGATGAGGCCCGATCGGAATTTGAGAACCACAACTACCGGGCAGCCATTCAATTGTTTGAATCGATGCTTGCGGCGAGCAGCACCCATCCTCTGGCAGAAAACGCCCAATACTGGATCGGGGAATGTCAATATGCCTTACGTTCGTATGATGCCGCGATCATCTCATTTGAAAAGGTTTTCACCTTTGCCAGTCCCAATAAAAAAGATGACGCCCAGTTTAAACTCGGTCTCTGTTATATCCGCAAAAAGGAATTTAATAAGGCAACGGAGGAACTGAACCGCTTAATAGAAGAATATCCTAAAAGTGAATTCCTGGCCAAGGCAAATCGTTTGTTGGAAAAAATGTAATATTTGGTCTATAGAGCAGGATACCCTATCGGCCAATACCATAAAACACCTTAAACAGAAAAGCCCGTTCAATTTTGAACGGGCTTTTTTCTTGCTCAATCTTTAATTGGGGTTTCCTTAAAAGTCACAAGGCCAAAATAAATTATTTCGCAATTTGACGCAATTGGCCAATTCAAAAAGACATTTTTTATCTTTTCAATCTTAACAAGACCGATTTTCAAAAAAGGACAAAAAACGCCCGCATAAACCGGGCGATGTTCTTTACCAGATACACCATTCCTATCCGGGAAGGTTCTTTCGCCTTTTTCTTCGTCGTGGCATCCAACTTCGTGTGCTCCTGCGGTAATTATTTCAAGCGACACTCTAAGTCCACTCCGGTATATTTTATGCCGTGCTTTTTCATAGATGCCCTAATTAATAACCATTTGATTGTGGCATTTGAGAAGGGTTCTTCAATATTCATTTTCATTTATTGTTGATATGGTTTAGGGTGTTTTTATTCCAGAACATATTTAGAAATATAACCCCCTTGCCCAGTAGGATAGCGCATTAGAAAGGCTGTTCATCAAGCGAAACCGGCTTGCTAAAGGATACGGCTAAAAAAGCCCCCCTTGAAAGCTTCGATCTTCTGCGATATATTTACTACGAATTTATTCGATACGAAAAACTTCGTAGTAAGGAGGCCCTTATGAAGCGTGACATAAAAAACATCTTTCGCTTTGGCGATGTGGTCGAAGGCAGCCATTTCACCAATCGTAGCAAAGAAATCAAGGAATTGCGCGCCATTATAAACAGCGGACAGAACATTGTTCTGCTAAGCCCCGGGCGGAGGCGCGGCATTCCTATGGCACGCTAGCTTTTCTTCAGGCCTACGAACTCAAGGCCATATCGACCGTGATGTCCGCGCCGGAACGCATGTTCCACGCGGGCATTTTGGAACAGGACGGAACGGGCCGCTATTTTATTGAAGATATTTTCTTTAGGGAATGGATCCGCTACCGCCGCGGTTTTGAGATGTAGGGGTTTTTAAATCGGTTGGAGTAGAAAGGCGGGCTCTTTAAAACAGCCTTCCCTCTTATCCGATGGCAGGGCCTGCAAGTATAGCGAATATATCCAAAGCATATCGGAATATTCTTCCTGCGTTAGCCTTTTTCTGAAGAAGGTTTTTCAGCAGATCCGGTGGAGTGGCTTTGATAGGCCCATCGGCAATGATGAGCAAGCCGCGGACAAAACGGCCATCCAATCCATAAAAAAAAGAGACGGGCAAATGTTAGAGCAGGATACCCTATCGGCAATACCATAAAACACCTTAAACAGAAAAGCCCATTCAATTTTGAACGGGCTTTTTTCTTGCTCAATAGTTAATTATTTATAAGTCTTTCGATGCCATCTGCAGGATAGGATTTCTCATATAAATCCAAAATCCGTACAAGCTGTCTGTAGGCGTAGGGTGTAAGGATTTTGGCCCCGCCCTTTTGCCGGACCATTATCAGCCCCCTGTTTATAAATTTATTGATGACAGCTTCACTCACCGCCAGGTTGTTTGCTGCTTCAAGGATGGTATAAGATTGGATATTTTGCATAGCTCCCTCCATTTCAAATATACTTCCTGGTGCATCTTCTCCAGATCATACGTCTTCAAGATAAGAAATACGAAAAAAGATTTGTATGATTATCGACACATAATATGTCAGATTTAGCAAATCTATATAACAATTGTATCTTTTTTTATATATCAGATTTATCTCAATAAAAAACCCCGACTTAATAGCTAAGACGGGGTGGTATGAAATTGACCAGTTTCTTTAACCCTGAAGATTTGTTTTAATTTTTTTTGCGATTTCTATAAATGCCGTGGACTGAGGATTTGAAGCATCCGAGGCCACAACAGGGATACCCTTATCGCCACCGATACGGATTTCGGCGTCGAGTGGGATTTCCCCCAAGAGCTCTGTTCCAAGTCGCTTACATTCCTTCAATACACCACCATGATCAAATATTTCCGTCCGTCCGCCACAATGAGGGCAGATAAAATAACTCATGTTTTCGATTATCCCCATAATGGGAACATTGACCTTGCGGAACATTTGCACGCCTTTTACAGCATCGAGCAAGGCAACATCCTGCGGCGTGGAAACGATAACGCTGCCATCGAGAGAGACCGATTGGGAAAGGGTCAATTGCGCATCTCCGGTTCCCGGAGGCATATCAAATAACATGATATCCACGCCATCCCAATCCACATCGTTCATTAGTTGTTGCAGGGCCCGTGTAACCAATGCCCCGCGCCAAATTACCGCATCATTGGGATCAACAAGAAATCCCAGGGACATAAACTTTACGCCATATTTTTCGATGGGTTTTAATTTTTTGCCATCAAAAAGAGGCTGCTCCTTAATATCCAGCATCACCGGGATACTTGGGCCATATATATCGGCATCCAGAAGACCAACCTTCATTCCTTCCCGGGCCAGGGCGATGGCCAGGTTTACCGCAACTGTGGATTTTCCTACACCACCTTTACCACTTGCCACGGCAACTTTATATTTTACATTCTGCAAATAGGCCATTTGCTGCGGGGCTTGCGGGGCCGCCTTGGTTTGTTGGTGCGTAAAATTTACGGCAACAGAAATGTCCGGGTAGGCCGCTTTCACCGTTTTATCAACTTCCGCCATGAGTTGCTCTGCAATTTTGGCGTCATCGCTTTTTAAGACAATGGATATCGTCACTTTCGAATCGGTAATCAAAATATTGTTTACAATACCAAATGAAACTATATCCCGTGAAAACCCGGGATAATTAATTTTCTTTAGTAATTCCGTTATTTGCTCATTGCTTGGCATATTGCTCTCCTTTATATAAAAAATGCCTGATAAAAAAAAGAATATTTTTTATCAAGCATTGGAATCAAAAATGTTTAAACAAATTTTTAAATGACAACTTCCAGATCCAAAACATTATCAGTCTCAACATTCAGTTCAATATCTTTTGGTATATCAAGTTCGATGTCATTTATTAAATTAAGTTGCACCTTAAACGTCTTTTCTGCAATGTTTTTTGCAACCAGGCGGCCGGATCCGTTTATCACACCACCTTTGGAGCGGTCATAATAACTTATAAGAATGGCCTCTTCCAAATCCAGGGCGTCAAGGATTTCCAAAAGTTCATCTTTGTTTTTTTGTTCAATAATGCTTTCGTCAATATCTTCTTCGATTGATTTTACATCGCCGTCTGTATAAAAGAAATCAATTATACCGCCACCACCTTTTACAAAAACAAGCTTATCGTTCATATCTTGCTTTATACTGCGCTCAAGATTAACTACCCGTCCACTAAAATATTCATCACGAATATCAACAATTTGAACGGTTACGGGTTTATCCTCGGGTGTGCCATCATATTCGACCCGGACAATATTTACCTTTTTATTCTTTCCAATGGACTGAACCAGTTTTTTCAGATCATCCGCTGCCATCGCGCCCGGACGAATGGTGAATTTGCTTTTTTTCTTAAAGAAACTAAGAAAGGAACGACGGTTCCTGTTTTCACCTATGATGTTTGTCGTTGAATTATTATGCTTTTGGTGCATTAGGCCTCCTGCTGTATCTTGTGAAGTAAGAAATTAGGCACTTAAAACGATAAATGCAAAACAAAGCTTTTAAAGTACAATTTTACAATTCTTTATGTGCTTCTTCCAATAATCGTTGCGCGTTAAGAAGGGCTTCTGATGTTAGTGTTGCCCCCCCCAATAAACCGGCAATTTCATTTCGTTGATCGCCCGGCCCCAACAGGCTTACCGCTACAGCCGTTGCACCATTGGTTGTCTGTTTATGTACCTTAAAATGATGAGTGGCAAAAGCTGCAATCTGTGGCAGATGCGTTATACAAATTAATTGGTGAAATCCGGATAGATCGGCCATTTTTTTACCTACAATCTGTGCCGCCTTGCCGGATATTCCGCTATCGATTTCATCAAATACCAATACCGGGATATGATCCTTTGCCGCCAGCACGGATTTTAATGCCAGCATAATTCGTGATATTTCCCCCCCGGAAGCAATCTTGTGCAAAGGCTTTGCCGGTTCTCCGGGATTTGCCGTAAAAAGAAAATATACATGATCAAACCCTTCCGGGGATAATT
>CAYWBI010000199.1:0-6739 GCA_964456445.1 uncultured Calditrichaceae bacterium | reverse complement strand
ACTGTGCGCTATGCCTCACTTCACCACTAAAAAAATGGAACAGCTGAATAGTTACGAATATTTTAACATAATATCTCCTTGGTTTATGGTTAATTCTAAAATTATTTGCGATCGCAGAACAATTATACGTACATTAAAAAGAATTATAAAACATAAAAGTACATTTAAAATATTCGAGCGTACAAAATGGATGTATTATCTGATATATTAGATTTATTGCATATTCGCGGAACGGTATATTTTAAGAAAGATTTCTATGGGCCATGGGGCATGTCTGTCCCGGCTTCCGGTTTTGCACAATTTCACATGGTTGCCCGTGGGCATTGTCTTGTAAAGCATGCGAACTTTTCCGGTTGGCGTACACTTGAGGCAGGGGATTGCATCCTGTTTTTTCCAGGTCAGACACATAGCCTGGCCGACTCAGCCAACAGTCCGCTTGTTGATGGACAGAAAATTGTTGAGGCCCACCTTCAAAAGGCGCCGGTTTTTTCCAGCGGTGAAAGGGCGTGTACACTCGTTTGTGGCCATTTTGCCTATGATGGAGACGTTAATCATCCGCTTGTGGAATCATTGCCGCCCTATATTTTACTTCAATCGGCCGGCAATAATGAAGCATATAAAATTTCAAAACTTCTTGATTTGATCATGATGGAAACAGGTTCCGGTCAGCCTGGATGGGGGACAAGTGTAAAGCGTCTTGCGGAAATCCTTTTTATACAAATGATTCGTTATTACATTTTAAACAGCCAAACAAACCGTTCCTTTGTAAAGGCGATGCAGAAACCAAGTATTTATCGGGCCCTGCAATTTTTACACAAGGATTTTTCACGATCCTGGAGTTTGGAACAGTTGGCGCGACAGGTAGGGATATCGCGAACGGCTTTGGCCAACCATTTTAAACAAACTGTGGATATGACGGTTATGGCATATCTTGCCCAATGGCGTATGTTACGGGCCCGGGAACTTTTATTGAGAGGCGAAGGGTCCATTGCGGGTGTGGCGGAAAAGGTGGGATATCAATCCGAGACATCTTTCAATAAGGCTTTTAAAAAGCAGTTCAGGCAAACGCCGGGTGCTTTTCGGCGGGGTGCCCGTTCACAAAATACGCTATAGCAAACAGTCTCAACTAATGACGTTTATTTATTTTTAACAAAACAAGGTGCAGACTATCCTGTCCCATATTCCGGGCAGAATACATGCCTGTGGCAGAAAACACATGCCATTCCTTTGTAAACTTTGCTGATACCTTTTTATTAATCAATAATGTGCCGGAATTCATTTTTATCAACACAGAAGGGGTGTTAATTTGAAATGCCTGTTTTTCCCCCGGGGGCAATAGGATACGTTTTGCGCTAAAGACCGAATCGTTGATTTCCCAATTATTTGCAGGGTCGTTACGCATGGCCCGGCCGGGTTTACTCAAACTTTCCACGGCCAATAGCGAAAGGCTGTCCATGCCGATATTGGCAATCCGATGAACCAGTGCGTTGATATGATACGCCGTATCATCCCCCATCCATCCAGTGGGCAGTGTGGCGACACGGGACTTTCCGTTTTCTTTTTGCAGCCACATGCGTGTGCCACGAAGAGTGCAGTAAAATATATTATGACTGTGACGATGAAACAGAGATGTATCACCGGGCGCCAGTTTTACTTCAAGAATACGCATTTCCCCATCCTGATAGACGGGGCGGTGGTAAGGTTCCTGCTGTACCGGTACTTGTGCCAGAACAAAGGATGAGCAGATAAAACATATGAGAATTAGAATTTTTGTATATATCCGCCTCATATTAAATTGGCAGTTTCATCAGTTTTAGAAAAGCGGTGTAGCGTTTGTCGTTAACAATGTTACGGAGCAGTGGGTCGCCCTTTATTTCTGCCAAACCCGGGTCGCGCTGATCGTAGGCTTTTTGCAGCCATTTAAAGGCCTGATCATTTTCACCGCGAAACGCATATATTTCAGCTAATTGAAACGCAGCCTCCGCACTGTATTCATTTGAAAATTTCTGAAGATAATAATCGGCATTTTTCTTGTCATGCAGGGCGAAATAAGCGATGGCAAATCCAAAATCACGCCACATTACTTCATCTTCTTTTTTCATTTCTGCAAGTGCCGAGTCCGCTTTGCCCGTTGTTGCATAAACCAGACCGATTTTCATATGAGATCCGGGGTCTAATGGATTCAGTTCAAGTGCTTTTCTAAATGATATATTGGCCTGTTCAGTCAGACCTGCATAGAATTCATTCATTCCTAAGTTAAATAGATTGGCTGTATTAACGGGGTCAAGTTCGATAGCCTGTTTTAACATCCTAATCGAAGTATCAAAGTGGCCCAGTGTTGCATCAAGGGCGGCCGCTTCCCTCAGGATGTCCACATCCCCGGGGTCCAGCTCGCGGGCTTTTTTATATCCCCGTTCGGCGGCAGCCCAATCCCAGTCAAAGGATTGTTTTATCCAGCCTATGCCCGCATGTGCCCTGCCAAGGTGGGGATCAAGTTCCAGGGCCTTTGTGAGCTCTTTTCGGGCAAGTTCGTATCTTTCCCTGGATGGTGCATAACCGAGATCGGCCTGATTTGTATGTGCGGATGATAACCCTACCCAGGCCCTGGCATAGCCAGGGTCGATTGCCAAAGCCTGTTTATAATAGGTGATGGCTTTATTTAAATTTTCCTCTGTCCCTACCTTTAAAAAATGTTCTGCACGCAGATAAGCCGCATAAGCTTCGGGTTTTGTTTGTATTGTTTTGGTATTATTTTTATTGCCAAGCAGAGTAAGATTTAAAGCCTTGGCCACTGCGCGTGATATTTTTTCCTGGACGGCGAAAATATCATCCATTTTCATATCATAGGTTTTTGACCATAAATGGGCGTCGGTTTTCACATCTATCAACTGAGTTGTAATACGTAGGAGCTTGCCGGCTTTTCGGACACTTCCTTCAAGGATATGTTTTACATTCAACTTTGCTGCAATAGTGCCCATGTCTGCATTTTTGCCCTTGAATGAAAAGGCAGAAGTCCGGGACGTAACCCTTAATTTAGGGTTTTTGGCAAGCACATTTAATAGTTCCTCGGTGAGGCCATCGGAGAAATATTCCTGCTCTTTATCACCGCTCATATTAACAAATGGAAGTACGGCCAGTGTCTTGACTCCGTCTTTTTTGGATGACACTCCGCTTTCATAGAAGAATACTCCTGCTGCAATTACGACGAGCAGAATGGCTATCAGCATACGCGAAAAGAGTGGTTTTTCCCGTATCTCTTTATGTGGAACATCGTTTTGGCCCGTACATAGTTTTAAATCCTGTTGCAGTTCATCCATGTTTTGGTAGCGCTGCTCCCGGTCCTTTGTTAGGGCTTTATCGACGATTGCTTGCAAACCCTCTGGAATATCGGTTCGAAGTTTGTTTAAGGGAGACGGTTCCTCATTTATGATTGCATACATAATCGCTTGTTCATATTCGCCTTTAAAGGGCAGGGCGCCGGTAAGCATTTCGAATAACAGTACGCCAAAGGACCAGATATCCGACCGTTGATCGACTTCTTCCCCACGGGCCTGTTCAGGCGACATGTAGGCTGTGGTACCAATGGTGGAGTTACTGTTTGTAAGTTGCATACCCAGACCGATCTTGGCCAGGCCAAAATCCATGATCTTCACTTTGCCGTCTTTGGTCACCATGATGTTGGACGATTTTATATCCCGGTGCACAATACCTTTGTTATGGGCGGCCTGCAGGCCGGAGGCAATCTGTGTTGCGATATCTAACACCCCCCTCAATCCCCCCTCAAGGGGGGAAGTAGTTAAGCCCCCCTTCGAAGGGGGGATGTTGATCATTTCCCGCAATTCCTTGCCGTCAATATATTCCATCACGATGAACATCTGGTTGTCCGCTTCCTCGATGGCGTTCACGTGGGCAATATTGGGATGGTTCAAAGCCGCCGCCGCCTTGGCTTCAATCCCAAAACGTTTGCGTTCATCTGAATTAGCAGCAATATGATGCGGCAAAAATTTGATGGCCACGTTGCGGTCGAGTTTGGTGTCGTGGGCTTTATACACCACGCCCATGCCGCCCTGACCAAGTTTTTCAATAATTTTATAATGAAGAATATTTTTATCGATCATTGTTTATACTGCTCCAATTGATTCTAATCTTTATCTTACAAGGCCAATGTAAAATAAATTTTTAATTCTATATCCAGTCTTATTTTTATCCGGGTTTAATTAGCAGTCGCAGCTTTTACGACTACAATTTTTTGTACCGGGCTTGTAACCAGATTATTGCCAAATTCAAGACATAAACCACAGGCGGCAACGATCCGATGTTGTATTGAACTGCCGCCCCAGGTACAGCCTCGAATCGTTAAAAATGCGGGAGAAAGTCCCTCTTTGTCAAACCATCCCCCTTGTACTTCAAACATATTTTCATCCTTTTTGCAAATTTTGTAAACAGAATTTTTGGTTTTTACAATAATATAATCCCCGTGATTCAGATGCTTTTTATAGACTTGTTTTAACGAATCTTCTGATCTCACAATATGCTCAAGGCTATATCCTCTGAATTTCAAAATTATAATTCCTAAAAATATTAAACTTAATTGATATCAGCGTAATTGTTAATAAATCACCATTAATCCCATTTTATGGAGTAATTCGGTAAAACGTCGATTGGCAGATCCGAAACTTTCTCAAGACTGGCCTCAATTTCAGGCGTCATTACAGCCCAGGTATCAAAAAATTTCTGAACTTTAATGTTTTCACCATCTCCTTCCAAAACAAGAAGATGTGTTGCAAGTTTACTGATTCCTTCACGGATATGGTTAAAATCAACAGCCCATTTTCCGCTACTGCTGTTATAAGTTAATCCACCGTTTTTAAGCAAAAAATTTATGGCAATAGCCGAGGCCTTGGCATGTGCCTCATTTAAGCCAAAGCGGACCGAACGGAACATGCTGCCCAAAAATGAGACATAAAAATATTTTTCTTTGTTCGAATCGATAACCTTTGCATCCATCAGATATGCAAGCGAGTGCAGCCCCGCGATATCTGCTTTGCATTCTTCAAGCGCATTATAATTCGGGCCGATAGCCGCATTTACGGCCATGCCTTTTTTATCCCCGATTTTAACGGTGCGTGGGCCAACGGCGTGACAAATTTCGTGCATAAGTACAAAGGTGAAAAAACCTTCGTCAGATAGAAATTGAAGCTGCGCAGGGTCAATTAATCTTTCACTAACCGGTCTGATAATGGCGTTGAAACGTGCTTCAAACATATTTTTCCAAAATGTTTTTTTGGTACCTTTTTTCTTATGAACCACGGGGTCATTAGGAAGGTTTGTTGCTACAGCCTGATATCCGGCAGCAGCTTCACCGGAACGTAAGATATCGCGTACGACTACAAATTTAGCGGTCATCCCTTTTACTTCAGATTTATATTCATCGGGAATGGGCAGGTTTGCTTCCAGGTTTTTTAAGTATTTTGTATAAATGGATAGTTTTTTTGATTCCTCCTGATCGACAACCTCAATCGATGCCTCATATTTTGCTTTTACGCCCTTTATGCCGTCCGAATAGGTTTCAAATGGCCCAAAGACGATATCGAATTTATTGTCTTTAACATCTATCCAGGCAACATCAGCGTCAAAATAATTGTCCGTTTGTAGTGCCCTGGCTTTTAAACGCAGAAATTTTGCAAAAGAAGGATTATCTGTTATGGCCGCGCATTCATTGAGTAATTTTACGATTGGATCAATATATTCCTTATATTCCTGATAATAAGGAATCGCTTTATATCCGCCTGCTCCGTCACTTTGGATTACGGTGTAGGGCGACATAAATGCGTCTTTTTGTTTATTATTAAGAGTTTTAGAATAATGATCAAATTGTCCTGCTGTCATGCCCCGGGGATATATTTCATCGCCTGCATAGTATTTTTCATTACCTATAAATGGGTCATGATCATTTAATTGTTCGAACGGACCTGCGTTCCGTATTAATAAGGTCAATAGTTTCTTTGATTGAGGATCGTGTAAGTTTTGCAGACTATCTTTAAGCAGAAATCCATATTTTGAGGTTTGTGCCCAATAAATAGTATCTATATATGCGGCGGCTTTTAGTAATTTTTTTAAGATTAATTTGTCATTGGCACTAAATGTGCTAGCATCAAAATTCATGGCATACGGCTTATATTGCAGCAGATACGTGTCTATTTGGGGATTGCCTCCTGATTTAGTTGTACAACTACTTAGAAGCAGAAAAGCAAGAATTAAAAGTGTTCTCATAGTGATTTTTCCCTTTGTATAGTAACATTTGTTGGGTGGTTCTTTATTTGTTGTTTCAGCTTAAGTTCACAGGGTTCCCATTTTTGAGGGCATGACTCTATTACGTGTAAACTGGAATTTAATATACCCGGCAGGGGTATCCAGCACTTTTATGCAAAAACTAGCATAACAATCCTTCAGAATACGATTAAGTTAAAGCATGCAGAACGTATCAGGTCCGTAATGTTTTTAGTCTTAATAAGAAGTCGATAGCTTCTCTTTCAATTCTTCGTGGATGAGTTGGACCTTCCCGAGTAAATCTTTTATTCCGGAATCCTGTCTCACCGAGTCAAGAAAAGAATCGTTTTGCATTGCGGGATAATTTACATAGCCCATATCGATCGATCTTTTTAAAGCTCTATAACAATCATCCTTCAGCATAAACAATCCATAAGTCCGGGCAATCTCATAAAAGTTTTCACTATCG
>CAYWBI010000198.1:0-6793 GCA_964456445.1 uncultured Calditrichaceae bacterium | reverse complement strand
GTTGCTCATTTTACTTAGTTTATGAAATATTTTGAAATAAATAAACAGGGTCATTCATGCTTATGCATAAAGTCATTAATCATTCCGCCTATTTTTTTTTGCCTTAACAAGCTTTTAATGTGATCTATGTCTCCTGGATTTCTTTTCCATTTCCCGATGCTATTGGTGTCAAGATTTCTCAAACTATGCATATATGCAACCATATGGTTATTCTGTGCATTTAACATTTTCATATTATCTTTGAGACACACTATCGACTTCACACCTTCCCGGAGCCGCATTTGATATCGTTTCCGGAATTGTTCTACGATGTGATCGGGATACATAATTACATCTTCATATCGAATACTGAGAAAATTCACCGTCGGCAAATGTTTCTCCAAAAAATTCCCGGCTTTAATACTATTCATCCAAAGCTCAGTATCCACATAATACTGTTTTTCTTTCAGTGGATGTTTACTGGTAAGTACATCCCGGGGATCGCGCACAATATTAATAACACTTAGATTTGTTTTATTGGCATAACTGACCAGTTTTTCAAGATGTTGTTCTTGCCACCAAGGCGCATTCCTTTTACTTATTAGATAAAACGGATTGGGCCTGTATATTAAACGAAACATATAGTCTCTGTGTACTTCCCATAAAGTTGGAAATGTCCAAGGTGATATTTCCTTATCGTACAATTTTGTAAAACAAAAGGCTATAAAGGAATAATGAAGCATCGTTGTGCCGGACCGGGAACATCCCACAATATGTATTCTACGGATATCCGCTAAATTAAGGACCGCTTGTTTATACATGTATTTGGCTTTTTTTATACTGAACATATGCTTAACCATAAATTTTTAGACAAAATTAGGGACATTTTCACAAAAGGGATTTTCATTAAAAATATCCAAAGATATAATAAACTTCTGGTCTGTGTCCGGCAAAACAATAATCAATGATTTGGTTTCAGTCGGATCGCCATCCCAACGCAAGGCATATTCAAGATTATTTGCCCTGATGTATAAAACATCTTTCTCTTTTCGGAGCAAATCCTTCTCATCCCATGCTTTAGAAGGAATTAGAATAGCACTGCTAATATAAGGCAAGGTTATCTGGTCAACCTTTTTAATAACAGTTGCGGGTGTACCCGCCCGATATGTTGCAGAGACCCATCCTTCTTGCGGCGTTGCACCGCCCCGATATGAGCTTATTTGAGAAATGCCGGAACTAAAATTTTCAAAAAATGTATATAGCGCCGACCGTTTTCCCGCGCTTTTTATCAGTCCTCTATTTTGTTCCACCAGCACCTTGATATCGGGGGCATAATGAAAATGTTCAGCTATTTGGATTTGTGCGGATGATTGTTGAAGCGAGTATATATAATCAACAATTAACCAAAATGCCTGATCGACAAACAGAAAATAGCGACGGTGAACAGGATTGCCCGGCACGTCTTGATAACCATAATGTTCACCGCAAAAAGCTTCTACCTTTGACGTATTTAGATAAGCCAGTTGCTTAAACTCCGGTGCGCGGCTCCACACCAGAATGCCACCTTGTTTTGCCTGGGATTTACCGTTAATCTCAATGGTGTTATGCGCGGCAGTGCTACGGAAATAACTATGCCAGTCAAAATCACCCCGATAGTTGGAAAAACCCGGGTCCACAAGATGGGATTCGCCAAAACAGGCAATCTCCACCGCCAGCAAATCCGCGTGGCCATGTGCCGCCGAGGGCCGGTCATCGGGAAAAACCCCATGAGCGATGGGGCCGCAATCCATTTGGCTGTAATGGGCCATGTCATCAAAACCGGAGCGGAAAAACACATAACCGCTTTCTTTTAGAAAGACGGATTTTTCTATCGGCTTCTCCTCCGGTAGCTGTTCATATTTTTCAAGATCGGCGTCACTTAGAATCCAGTACGCATCTTCCTGCAGCTTATGGGCGATATATTTCATATCGGGGCGATTAAACCAGGCCGCGCCCATCACCTGATAGGAACGAAAATTCCAGGAGGTGGGGTTACTGAAATAGATGGAACGGGCGTCATCGATATCGCCCATATGCGGCATATCGCCGTCGGGCTTGGTGATCAGCATGGCAAAATTAAGGGCCTGTTCCACCCGCTGCATCAAATCCGCGGGCAGGGCCTCTCCATTGATTTTTTTAACCGCGATGGCCTGCAAATAAAAACCCAGGGTAAAGTGATGGTAAAAAGATGCCTGCTCCACCGACGCCCCATCGGGATGAAATTGCCTGCTAACCTGGTCGGCCAGCACTTGCCAGGCGCGCTTTTCCCACTTGCCTGCTTCGGCAAAAGAAGGAAACAAATAGGCGACCATAAACAGACCGGCGGTTTCACCAATCAGATGATTATAAGGACTAAAGTATATGGACAGGTTTTCATATAAAAACCGTCCGCTTAAAAAGAGCAGCTTAAGCAGGGTGGCAATTACTTTTTCATCTGGTCTTTCCGATGCGCGGTAAAACTCCAGCGCCCAAACCAACCCGGTGGCCCGGACGCCCACTTCCAGTGCACTGGCCCAGGCAATACCACGTTTATAAGGATTTTTTTCGATCCAGTCGAGAATAAGCGTATCAAATTTTTCTTTGTATTTTTCCTCGCCGGTCAGATAATAGGCCTTTGAAATTTCAATCAAAAATTGCAGGCGGTTCACTTCCCACACATGCTTTACATCGCCCGCATTTTTATTTGTAAAAATATCAATACTGCGGTAAAAGCCTGTTGGATAGGGATTTAGCGATACAGGGTCTGCTTGCCAGGGGATGGGATCGGGCAAAGTGAACTGCACGCCAAGGAAGGCAAAACGGTTTTTGAGAAAAGCATCGGCCCTTTCAACGGAGCGTCGGTATTCAGCGGGGAAAACCGTACGGAATTTATCCCTTTTGGCGCGGGTCAGTGGTTCACACAAACGGCGGGCAAATCCCTTTTGGGTCCACAACAAACCCGGTTCGTTCTGCCAGGTATCGAAAAAATCCTTATGCCCTTTGGCAAAGAAATTGAACTGCGGATTCCCAAGGGTTTGCAATTCTTTCCCTGCCCCCGCTTTTTCCAGTCGGATACGGATCTGTTCCCATACCCGGAAGCGCCATTCCGCGGGCCCCATGCTCAGAAGTTTTTTTAACCTGGAACTTAAAGCCATCTATACAACCTGTCTTATTCGTTTCATTACATTATATACCACCCAGCGGTTGTATATCCTGCCACGTGGCGCCTGTTCCCAAAACCGGGCGCTCTTGCCAAGATGGTTAATCACATGGGTCATAAGATATATTTGAAACAGTGGATGTTTATCAAGTTCCGGTTTTCCATAGCCCACTAGAAAGCTTTCCTTTAAATCGTTTATAATTTTGTTTTGAAAGGTCGGTTTATAGGACAATAGTGCTAATTGATGGTAAAAACGGGTCAGATCCAGGAAAACGGACCCGGTTTCTTTTTTCGTAAAATCCAACACCGTTACGGATTTATTGTCAACCAAAACATTGGAAAGTGACAAATCCGAATGTTGATAGCATTGTCTTTTGTCTTCGTCCCGCACCTCTGTCCAGCACGATTTAAGGAAGACATTGATTTTATTTTGAAACGAACGGTCAAAACCAATCGTATTTTTTGAAACAAGCCGGTCCATACGGATATTGATATAATCGAGAATGGCCGCCAGTGTTTCCGAGGATGTTACCTCGTTCTCAAGAGGGATGGCCTGGAAGTAGTTAAGCCAACCGCCGACGCCTGAGACCATTTCCTTAATTTTGGACTGGGCCTGGGCCGATGGAAATAATTGCCCCAATTTCGTCAGGTAAATTTGCAGGTCCTGTCCCTTGCTTTCGCGGGTAATGATAATCCGCTTCGCAGCATCGTGATAAAGCGGCTCGATGACATGAAATGCCTCACTGTTTTTAAACCTCTCCCACCAAAACAAGGAGGTTTCATAATCCCGGCGGGTCATGGCGGCCATGTCATTGGCTTTTTGCTCCCGGATATACTTCACATAAACAATCCTGGAATCACCGTCCGTGGTTTTGATTAATATTCGTGTTACAACGGAGAGAGGGCGTTTTAGTACTTTTAATGTTTTGAAATGGGCAATCGCCAAGCCTTCTGAACGCGCATAATTTGCAACTATTTTTTCCATGGCGGGCATTTGTGTCGGCATGTTCTTTCTACAATTTTATTAAGTTGCGGCTCCCAGACAGACAAGCCTTAAAGATGAGTACATCCATCTTACTGGTAATATTGATACGTTTTAATGCATAATTTGGGGTTTGCGAAGTATTAAAACCGGGCACCTGCGTTACCGCACAACGATAACCAAGTTTCTCAAGCTGTTTATAATGCCGTGGCAAAAAATTGCCCGGCGCGCCGTTGGGATAACTAAACAGTAGGCATTTCCTACCCAGGTTTTGTTCGATCAAATCCCTGGAGAGTTGCAATTCCCGATATGATTCTTCTTCATTTAGCATGTTCAGCAGCAAATGGTTATGGGTATGGCTGCCCACCTCCATACCCGCCCTGTTCAACCGGCATACATCTTCCCACCCCATAAAAGCATACCGCTCCGGGTCATTTGTTATTGCTTGCGGCACATAACCCGTTTGGGAAATTAACTGCCCTATAACATCTTCCTGTATTTTCCAGGGGCGGTATTTTAGAAAAGAGCGCACCTTAACCGAGGCCTGCTCCCGCAATGCCACGGTTTGCAGGTTGATGATTGTTTTTTTATCCAGAACGATTTCTATTTTTTCACATTTGGCATTCATGAGGATGTCGTTGACCTTCTCGGTCCACAACATTTCCTGCTTGCCAATAAAAGCGGTACTGATATAAAACACTGCTGAAAGGTTATGTTTTTGCAAAACAGGCAGTGCATAGTCATGATTATTTAAAAACCCATCGTCAAAAGAAATAACAACTTCGTTTCCCTGCAACTCGTTGTTCTGTAAACGTTGAAGCGCTTCGCTAAGCGTGACCGGACGATAACTATTTTTCAAAATGGCCAACTGCCGATCGAACCGTTCCGTGCTAACACAATTACGGTAATCAAAAGAGTCAAATTTTTCCGAATATGGAAGAACCGAATGATAGGTAAGGATCCGTAAAGAGCGATGGGTTTTTTTTCGATAGAACTGATTTAACCCGGAATATTCCAAGCTGCCATATAACAGGTTTTTAAGGCTGTTCCGCATCGGCAATATCCTTTTGCTTCTTGCGTTTATTTTTTTTAAAGGCTTTTCCGCTGACCAGATCGATAATTTCCCTTACTTCGGCAAATTTAAACAGATAATTTCCGCCAAAGAAGGTTATGGCCGCCATAGCGGATAAGGCGCTCAACATGGCCACAGAATGAACGGAGAAGTACATTTGACCTATATATTGTGTGATGAAAAGCAGCGGTACCAATAGGAGCATCATGGAAAGCGCCGGGCGCAGACTGCTGAACGTGTATTTCCATTTCCAGCCGGAGTTACGGATGTATTCGGCGGAATTCCACACAAAGCCAACAACAGATGAAAAAACAATTGCCCAGGCAACCGCAACAATGCTTTGGTGCGCAGCAAAATAAACCAACGTAGCTAAAATCAGCATCACCCGGAAGTGTACCTTGGTCCTTTTATTCACTAGGCCTTTGGCAATAAAGGCAGGAAAAAAAACCATTGTAACCGATTCAACCAATCCACTGATGGACATAATTTGCAATGGTAATATAGTCGCATACCATTTGTCCCCATAGACTATGGGGATCAGCGATGGCGCGGCAAAGTAAAGCCAGGCCATAGCGGGAAAGATGATCATAGATACAGCGCTCATCACTTTTTTCATCGCGCCGATCATGCGTTCTTCCTCATCCTGAATGCGTGAATAGGATGCAAACAATATCCCATTTATCATATCTGAAACGCGCTTTCGAGGAGAATTCATCAGATTGTAGGCGCGTTCATAAAAACCCAGCATGCCCAGACCCAGAAATTTACTGATAAAGAAGTAATCGATATTTTTATAAAAATATTGGATATAACTGTACAGGTTCATCCACATGCCAAAGGAAAATATCTCTTTAAACGCGGCTTTATCAAACCCAAGTTTTGGCACCCAACGGGAATAACTGTAAAAGGCAATCACATAAATCACCTCGCCAAGAACGTTACCATAAACCAAGCTCCAAACTCCGAAACCGGCAAATGCAAAACCAACCGGGGAGAGAAAACGGACAAGCCCGGCAATACCACCAATGATCGATTCCTGTTTGAATTTTAGTTTCCGTTTTAGCAGGGAATTGGGAACGGCATACAGACTGATCAGGATAAAATTTAAGGAAAGTACGCGTAATACATCAATTACCAGGGGTAGACGCTGCGCATCCGAATCCTTGGTTACAAAGGAGGCAATAAGGGGTGCGCCAAAAAAAAGTATGGCCGTTGTACTTATTGCAATTAATAAATTTACTGTAAAAGTAGTGCGGATATGAGTATCATCGATCAGTTTTTTTTGAATCAAAACCTGAGTAAACCCAAAGCTCCCTAACCGATTGGCAAAACGAGTGACTATAAGGACGATCCCAAGAATCCCGAAATCTTCAGGGAAGAGCAAACGTGCCAAAAACATGGAAGCAATAAAGCGGGCACCCTGACTACTAAACGATCTTAATATCGTCCAGATAACCCCGCTTCTGGCCTGGGCGGAAAGACTAACCAAGTTATCTTTTTTAGACATGTTTCCTTTCAATAGCCGACAAATAAAAATTCTGGTAATTATCAATCATGGTCTTCAATGAAAAACGTGACCTTG
>CAYWBI010000197.1:0-6842 GCA_964456445.1 uncultured Calditrichaceae bacterium | reverse complement strand
TGTACTAAATATAAGAATATCAATACAATAAACTGTGCGCTATGCCTCACTTCACGCCTAAAAAAATGGAACAGCTGAATAGTTACAGTTTAGGCAAAGATAATCTTTTGTGTAATTTGGAGATTCTTTGAATTAAAGGCTCGGGGTCAATTGGTTTATGTCCCAAAGAATAGCGTAAGCGGTATAATCTTTCACCGTTTATACTTCTATAATTTAGGGAAGCGCTTTTTTTATTTGATCATATAAATCAGTTGGAATATTTTTTAAAGTAATTGCTGGCATGGACACACCTATCTTTTAGTTTCGTTTTGCAACCATATTGAAATCTATTATTGGAAGATTCAAAAATCAAGATTTATTTAATTTGAGACTGATAATATCAGATATTAAAAATATGGAAAGGGCAATAAGTGACAAAGTTATTTTGAAAATACCGGGCGATATTATGAAGATTGAACAGCTAGCGCGAAGCTTTTATCTTCCGGGTGTAATTAAAACCTATGCAAGCAAAAACAATCCGCAATATATAATGGATATAGCCCAAGCATTTGGAATTGGTTTCATCACCAGCTCTCTTCAATACTGGACAGTTATTATCTGAATTCTTCAAGAAGGGGTTGCGTCAAGCCATATTCCGAAATACACATGGACTTGTGAATGTTGCTGATGACATATTCAGCCACAAACTAGTCTTTGCTTTTTGCAGAGTACAATTCCGATAGCGTATTTAAGAAATATTTTCTTAGAAACAATTTTACAAAAGTTAACCTAAGGGCAAGAAAAGTTAAAGTATTTTATTGAAGATATTTTTATTGTGATAGTCTATAAATGTTTTTTGCACCTTTTGTTGGGATGATGACAAATTATTTAAGTTTATAACACCATAGTCAAGTTTAACATGGCAGTTGGGACAGACACAAATTATATTTGACTCAATATCTGGTCCCTCATTTTTACCCCCTAAAGGTTTTATATGGTGCGCCTCAGCATAAAGCTTCCCATTTGAAAGCACAATACCGTCCTTACCGCAAATTTGGCAAACATAATTATTTAAAACTTTTACGTGAGTACTCATAGATGTATTGCGGATAATGCGGTTCACAAATGTTTTAATTCTATCGGGAGGGGTGTCAAGGTCACAAGCTTCATAATTATCAATACTTGGTTCTTCTTTTTGTTTACTGGACGATAATTTTGTCTTTTCTTTTTTATTGAAATTAAGCGCATTATTAAGTAGTTGCTCTAAATCTCCTTTTAAATCATCAATTAGTTTTGCCTTTTTTACCTTTTTTAGAGAGTTCTCCATTTCGCGTGTAGAATAATACACGACTTCTTTATCAACATTCGGTATGGCTTTCTCATTATTATATTCACACATTATAACATCTCTTTTGGGTATGCAAAGCACAGCAATAATAAAGTTTGATCTGCCATATCTTTTGCTGTCTTGTCTAACTAAATAATCACCTGTTTGTAATTTGCAAAGAATATTTTTCTTCTCATTATTTTTTAGGTTCATCTGAGGTAAAACGTTATAGTTAGTTTCAATTTCATTCAAAATTGTTGTCAAAATTTCTTTTAACTTTACGCTTAAAGATACAATTTTTTTTCCTTCAATATAAGACAAGCGGTTATTCATAATTTCATTAGTACCTTCACATATATCGACATTGTTTTTAGAGTTCATGATTATAATTCCTTGTATTTGCTTTATACAATAATATAGAGTTCCTCTAACTATTTACTCCCATCCCCCCCAAGTTGTCCGCTTTGCTCCTGGCTCTGCAAGCGTTTTTGTTCCTGCTTGCGTTTGCGCACCTGGGCACGGGCGTCGAGATATTTGTTGTCGCCGGAGAGCTCATAGCTGTTTTGATAATATTTATCAGCCTGGTCCAACCGACCAAAAACTTCATAATACAAACCCAGATCATAGACCGCTGCAAGCTTATCTTTTTTTGATGGATGGTTTTTTAAAACATCGGTCCAGATATTAAAGGCGTCTTCCCACATATCGCGTTTGCAATATTCCACGGCGGCCTTCATGCGGTCGGAGTCGCCCTTTTCGACAACCCGCTTTTCGGTCACAACATGCGGCGCAATTTGAGCCACTGTTCGGTCCAGAACCCGGCCCACCAATCCATTAACAATCGGCAGCCAATCCGGAAGCCCATCTGCGGCAGCCTTTGGGTTTGGACCACGCGACTTGTACTTGGAGCCGGTTGATCCGCCGCTACTGAAATTTGCCGCCTGGTTGGTTTTTGAAACAATAATGCGACCGCTTTCTACGTCAATAATGCGAAAGGTCAGTTGCAGACCAACCCGGCGGGCATATTCATAGCGCTTTTTTTTAACCTTTTTCTTCTTGCCTTTTCTGTCTTTTACCGTTTTTGTATAAGTTTGCCACTCTCCAACATCTTTCACGGAATAGCTGCCGGATGCGGTAATCATGGCCTGGGCTCCAACAAGGTGCCCGATCTCTGCCGCGCGTCCTTCATCAACCAAACCGCTGAGAGAAAGTGATTGTTCGCTGAGAACTTTTTCCAATTCGGAGCGCTCGATAACGGCGTAATAACCATTTTGTACAAGCCGTGCAACAAGCTGGTCGCTAATCTGACTGCCGGGATAAGCTGTTCGGCTAGCGTCCTTTAGGGCATCCTGTTCTGTCTTTTTCGTGGCTCCAATAAGAAGCTTTTCCAAAAAACTTAGACCCGGTGAATCGGCCTTGCTACTGGCAAGCGCCCAATGTCCGGCAAAATCAAAATCCAAAACAGCAAGTGTTCGCACCGCGCCAATATTCAGCTCGGCCGGTTTACGAACTTTGATGGGGATGGTGGTGCTGCAACCCCAGAATAAAAGCAATGAGATTAGGATAAGAATAATTTTTTTTGACCTATTTTTTTCAAATAGCATGTTGGCCTTCCTCGTGAAAAATAATTTCAGGATTAAATTTTTTGCAGCAACAAAATCGTATATACCCCGTTTATGCCCGAGTTTACAGGATGGATTCGTTTCACAATTTGCCGGATATATTTAAAAGACAGTTTTTTGTCGAGTTCTAAAAACTCAATCATGATTGTATCCAGCGGAATCAGTTGGCTGTCGGTTTCTACTTTTATTTCCAAGGGTGGAAGAACAAGCGTCACCCGCGCACCCCTGGGGAGTTTGTCCCGCATCGATTCCAGAACGGAATAATGGAGTTCAAGCAAACGGTAAAATTCAGCGACCTTTACCTTTTGGCCATACAATTCCAGCCGTGTCAACAGATCACAGGCCACTTTGGGAAGTTTGGCATAAAATCCACTTTTTTCCCGGATTTCTTCTTCAATTTGATGGGCCCGCGCCAGGTCTTCAGGCGGCTTGCCGGCAATACGACGGCCGGAATGGACCGCATAATTTAAGATTGCATTCAGCTCCAGTTCATTTGCCGGAAATGTTTGTCCCGGATGATCTGGTAACAACACGAGACCCCCATCGATGGCCCCGTTATGTGCTGGTTGTGAAGCATCTTCGCTCAAAAGCTCTAAAGCGCCAAAAGCGTGTGGCAGAATGGATTTTATCTTTTGAAGAAGATAAAGATGAATGTAAATATCCTTTAACGCGCTGGAAAAAAGTTCATAAAAAGCGGGTTGTCGTTTTCGATTTTGAGCGCGGATAAGCGTAATAGCCAGAGCGGATAAGAAAAGCGTATTTATCTCTTTGCTCTTTGTCAGGGTATTGCTTTCTATTAAAAAGCGGGTCGCCGATACATGTTTTAAAAAGGTCATATCAAAAGCTGTGGGGCCTATGCGCTCCAGCCTCTTTCGCTCGTCATTCCAAAAGGACAAAAATTGACCTTCAATGCTGTACATAAATAAATCGGTTTGGGTTTGCTGCTGGGTGTTGATAATCAGTTTTGTCTTAGTATGTATTTCCGCGCTAAGGGTGTAAAAATCTTCGGCAGCTACCGTAATAAGCACGGTGTTGGCCTCGGTAAACAGACGATTCAGTGGTTTTTTTTCAATGCCCAGCATATTATGATTCGCCAATATGCTCAGTTGTGCAAGATCGCTTTCCACACAAAAGGGTGCAAAAATAGCAGCATCCGGGTCTGTGGAAATATAGTTGCATAATGCTTGTAACCAGCGCCGGTCGCCATGGTTCGACCCGCGTGGGTCCAGGCTAAAATTGATAGGCGTTTGTTCAGAGTTATAAGCAATCATCTCCGCAGGGTCATTATTGTATAAAACACCAGGCACCTGGGACAGCTCATCCAACATTTGTTTAAACTTTTCATCAATATCGCTCTCATGCCGACTTATCCCGGAAATATAAATCGCCCGGCTAAGCAAAAAGCCCGCCGTCCAAAAACGATAAACCCGCCACAAATAGATATTCATCTCATGATAGGGCATGTTGCCCATTTTTTCTTTTAGAAAGGGGGGTTCAGGTTCGAGCATCTGTTGAAAAAGAAAGACTTCTTTGATGTAGGCCAGTTTACATATTGCTTCAAAAATATCCGGCAGGGATTCTCCGCTCCATAAATACCCGTGCCGCCCCCGGGCCGGAAGAGAATCCGTAAGTGCATTTTGTAAATTAATATCTTTCTCAATAACCCGTTTGATTTCGGGATGTTGGCTCAATTGAAAAATATTGTCGATGGCGGTTACCGGACCGATAATTTGTTCGATCTCAATTTGAGAAAAGGCAAGGATCTCCCTTGGATGATCCCTTAATTCAAATATCTTAAAATAGAGATATTTCTTACGCATGGCCTATCCGTATTTTGTAAATATTCTGTAAGATGTTTCATAGATAACAAATAGCAACCGGGCAGTGCATCGTTCTGGCTTGGCGGATTAAATGATGGTATTGTCGGGGATAATGGTTCCCTTTGGGATGATGATGATCCCTTCGCTGATTGTGAACATTTCTTCCTGGACATTCTGTTTGTTATCTTTGTTGATAATCTGCACGTTGTCCCCAATGCTGCAGTCCATATCAATTATGGCGTTGCGAATAATACAGTTCTTGCCGATGCCTAAATTCGGAATCGATCGCGAACGGTTATTCCGTCGTTCATCGATTGTGTTATAATGGGCATTGCCCATGATGATGGAACGTTGTACAAAGGTGCCCTCATCGATGAAAGAACGAATCCCAATAACAGCGTCCTCGATAATTGATCCGAGTAAAATACAACCTTCGCCAATGATGGAGTGGTTAATTTGACATTGATTGACTTTGGATGGCGGAAGATACCGTGGCCGCGTATAAAATGGGTATTCTTCATCGTAAAAATTAAAATGGGGAACGGCACAGGTAAAATCCATGTGGGCATTAAAAAAGGCTTGTATCGTCCCGATATCTTGCCAATAGCCATTAAAGAAAAATGCCGACACTCTACGGTCGCTTAAACTGTTTGGAATAATTTCCCGCCCAAAATCACCCATATCCGAATTAGCCAATAATTCAATTAGCACCGATTTTTTAAAGACATAAATACCCATGGATGCAATATGGGTATGTCCTTCGGATGGGATGTTGAAATGATCAAAAACTTCATCGGCAATACGATATTCGTCAAGTTCTTCCTTTGATTTTGGTTTTTCAAAGAAATTAGTAATCATCCCATCTTCGTCGGTTTTAAGTATGCCAAACTTAGATGCTTCATTTTCAAAAACAGGTTTCGCCGCAATGGAAATATCCGCATTGCTGTCCAGATGGTGCAGCAAAAAACTCCGGTAATCCATCCGGTATAGGTGATCACCGGAAAGAATGATTATATGCTCATTTGCACTTTGCAAAAAATTTAGGTTTTTTCGCACTGCGTCCGCTGTCCCCTGGTACCAATCTTTGTTTTCCGCGGTTTGTTGAGCGGCTAAAATGCGCACGCTGCCATGGCTGAAATTGTCAAAACGGTAGGTCTCATAGATATGGCGGTGAAGGGATTCGGTATTAAATTGGGTCAGAATAAAAATATCACGAATACCCGAATGAAGACAGTTGCTGATGGGGATATCGATAAGGCGAAATTTCCCGCCGATAGGAACAGCCGGCTTGGAACGAACCTTGGTAAGTGGGTACAGGCGTGAACCCTGACCTCCACCAAGAATAATAGCCGTTAATTTTACCATTTTAACCTCAATTTATTTGTCAATTCTTTGGCAAAAGGAAGTGCATAATATTTGCTTCATCATAGCCGATTAAATACGTGCCATTGATTTCCAGCAGTGGACGTTTTATAAGCGTTTGATCATCTGCCAACATCCTAAAAAGTTGATCGTCGTTTAATAACAGATCCTTAATAGCCAGCCTATGGTATGTTTTGCCCCGTCTGTTTATAACTAAATCCATGCCCAGACTTTCAATTATCTCATGAAGTTTAGTCTCAGAAAGCGGAAATCGGCGGATATTGACAAATTCAAATGCGATCTGTTGGTTTATTAAAAATGTCTTTGTTTTTCTGATTTGATCACAGTTTGGAATGCCATATAGCTGCACCATTTTTATTTCCATTATAAGTTGCTATGCGTTGTCTTGCCAAATATAACTTCTTTAAAAATAAAAGTCTATCAGTATTTGATTAAAGCCGAAGCGATAATATTGGCTACGAGACTACGCAGCCGGACCACATGACCTTTATCATGCGGATGAACACGGTTTGTAAGCAAGATAATAACCAGGTTGTGCAACGGGTCAATCACCAAAGACGTGCCGGTATAGCCGGTGTGCCCGTATGTTTGCGGGCTAAGCATATCGCCTTGATTGGAGGCATAGGCAGAATTCAGATCCCAACCAAGGCCACGGCCAATTTGTTCAAATCCTACCGGAACATGTATCATCGTATTTACTGCTGCCGGGCT
>CAYWBI010000196.1:0-6859 GCA_964456445.1 uncultured Calditrichaceae bacterium | reverse complement strand
ATGATGCAAATACCGTATTTACAGATTTCAAACTGTTTAATAAATCCGTTTCGGTAAAGGACGATAATTCAATACTCAAGAAAATTATTTCCGAAACAAATGAAATAAATTTACCATATAATCAAAACTTCATTTCGTTTGAATTTGCATCTCTGGATTATTATGCGCCAAAAAAAAACAATTACGCATTTAAACTTGAAGGATTCAATAGAGATTGGATACAACTTGGCACTAAAAGAGAGGTAACCTTTACCAATCTCCGCCCCGGGGAATATACACTTAAAGTAAAGGGGAGCAACAGCGATGGTATCTGGAATAAAAACGCTGTATCTTTAAAGGTTTTTATTATACCACCCTGGTCGCAAACCTGGTGGGCCTATGCTCTCTATGGAATGTTTTTTCTTACAAGCCTTTATTTTATCAGAAGATATGAATTGAACCGTTTTCTTTTGAAGAATGATCTTAAATTAGAAAAAGTTGAAACGGATAAACTTCGCAATTTAGACCAATTGAAATCCCGCTTCTTTACAAATATTTCCCATGAATTCCGCACCCCACTCACGCTGATCATAGGCCCATTACAACAACTGCTGGAAAAAGCCGCCGACCCTGAATCCCGCAGGACATTTGACATGATGCAGCGCAATGCCCGGCGCTTATTGCGGCTTATCAACCAGCTTTTAGACATCTCCAAGCTGGATGCGGGGAAGATGGCACTGTGTTTAAGCCGTGGTGATTTAGTCGGTTTTTTACAAGGCATATTTGCGTCATATGAAACTTTGGCAGGCATACATAACATCAAAATGGAATTCATTTCAAATATGGGTTCTTTTATCATGCTGTTTGACCATGACAAAATGGAAAATATTTTTCACAACCTGCTTTCCAACGCGTTAAAATTTACCGGTGACGGAGGCCATTTAGCATTAAGAATCCATATAGAACAAAAAACGGTCACTCTTTCCGTTTCGGACAGCGGCAAAGGAATATCCAGGATGCACATCGAACATATCTTTGAGCGGTTTTATCAAGTGGACGAGCAGGCCGCTGAATTTGGCGGTACAGGCATAGGCCTTTCCCTGGCAAGAGAATTGGTGGAATTATTGCAAGGTACCATTACCGTGGAAAGCCGGCCCGGAGCAGGCACAACCTTTCATGTGCGTTTACCGGTAGCACATGCCGATCTGGTAATGACCCCACAAAAAAAAGACCATCTGCGGTTAGGACCGGAACCGGCACCATTGGCCGCAACCGCCGTCTCCGAAGCAGTTGCCCCGGAGCAAAAAAATGGTATTATTCTTGTCATCGAAGACAATGCCGAAATGCGTGTATATGTGCGCTCGATACTGGAACAAACGTTCGATGTGGAGGAAGCGGAGGATGGACAAAGTGGCCTGACCAAAGCAAAAGAAATTATCCCCGACCTGATCGTCAGCGATTTAATGATGCCCGAAATGGATGGATACACTCTTTGCCGCTCCCTGCGCGGCGCCCCCAACACCAGTCATATTCCTATAATTATGCTTACAGCCAAGGCCGCGGAAAAAGATAAGCTGATCGGTTTGCAGGCGGGGGTAGATGACTATCTCACAAAACCCTTCCAGGCAAAAGAGCTCCTGGCCCGTGTGGAAAACTTAATTGCCGTACGTAAAAAACTGATCGAGGCACTGGGTAAAAAAGCATTGATCACACCAACAGAACTTGCCGTCACACCACTTGATCAGGAATTTTTAGGCCGTGTACGCCAAGTTATTGAACAAAACATGACCGACGAAAAATTTAACCTGGAATTATTATGCAGCCTCCTGCATATGGGCGAACGGCAATTCCGGCGCAAGATAAAGGCGCTGATCGGACAATCGCCCAATCAGGTTATTCGCCAAATACGTCTGGAACGGGCCCGGCAACTGCTTGAAAAGAAATCGGCAACCATCGCCGAAGTCTCCTTCCGTGTCGGCTTTAACAGCCCGGCCTATTTTACAAAGGTTTTC
Organism: uncultured Calditrichaceae bacterium; assembly: GCA_964456445.1. GTDB lineage: Bacteria > Calditrichota > Calditrichia > Calditrichales > J004 > CAYWBI01. Next base: position 4,868 of record CAYWBI010000196.1, on the reverse strand, counting down.
CGCGATGAGTTTGGTGTCCTGCCGTCTGAAATAGATAACAGCTGACTTACACCCCTTGCTGCAAAAAGGCCCCCCTCCATTATTTCCCGGCCCTGGTTCATTGTTCACTTAGTCATTACAACATTGCATAAAATCCAAGGTTACCGCGTCAGACAAAGTAATTCACCCAAAGAAATGTCCGTTTTTTTATAGGATTTGTCCGAATTCTGCTATGCCACCCTTCACGGCCGGAACTATAATACAACTGTTACATGCCAACGGATAAGAACAAGGAATATATGGCGCCATCAATTTCCTGTTTGCCGGGCTGGTTCGTTTTGGGAGAACCTGTCTTATCAAAACCGAAAGAAAATACCCGAACCCGGGCTTTGAGCGAGAATATTTAACACAGAATTTACAAAGTGTTCAATCTCGTTCATAGGCAATACTTTTGGAACATACAAAATTGAACTATCTAACAAAACAGTGGAGAGAAGCATGAAAGTAACCAAACTTTTCTTTTTAATATATCTGAGTTTTGCAGCCTCGTCGCTTTTTGCGCAGGAAAAAGTAAATCCGCTCATTATAAGCCGAATCAAGGAAGAAGGTTTCCAGCATTCAAAAGTGATGGAAACGCTTAGCTGGCTCTCGGATGTTTATGGGCCGCGACTTTTTGCCTCACCCGATTACCGTGAAGCGGCGGAATGGGCCAAAAGTCAATTAGAGCAATACGGCTTACAAAATGTCAAACTGGACCCGTTGACTGGAAATTTTCGCGGATGGTCGGCGGAATCATTTTCAATAGAAATGATCGAACCCAAATACACACCGATTTTTGCTTTTCCCAAACCTTATACATCAAGTACGGATGGCGAAGTTAGCGGCCATCCATTTATAATGAAGTTGAAGTTCGAGCATGGCGCCCCCAATCTGGATTCACTGCAAGAGTTTCATGGCAAACTCAAAGATAAAATCGTTTTTTGGGACCGGGGGATAAAACCGATAACTCCAAATTTCAAAGCAACCGCGAAACGCTTTACGGATGAGCAGTTGGTCAAAGCGGGACAACAAATTGATCCCATCCCGCAAGAATACCTTGTGCGCGTGCCTAAGAAAAATTTGACCGAGCGGATGGCGGAGTGGCGCAAAACTGACATAAAATTGGAGAAAATGACCCGATTTCTCATCGATGAGGGCGTGCGCGCGGTGGTCATCGCCAGCCATTTCACAAACGGTATCCTCCATGTGGACAGCTATGACCTGCCTTTTCTGCGCGGCCAGATAAAAGCCGTACCGACGTTTGTGATTTCCAATGAACAATTTTCACGAATTGCCCGGATGAAAAACAAGGGAATTAATCCTGTTCTAAAACTGCATTTAAATACGACATTTTATAATGAGAAGAAATATGCAGTCAATATTTTGGGTGAAATCCCGGGAACTGATTCCCGGTTACGCGATGAAATAGTGATGGTTGGCGCGCACTTTGACACGTGGAATGCGGGTACCGGCGCCACAGACAATGGCGCCGGCTCCGCTGTTATGATGGAAGTGATGCGGATTTTGAAAACCGTCGGATTGAAGCCCAGAAGAACGATTCGAATTGCCTTGTGGGCAGGTGAAGAACAGGAATACTACGGGTCACGCGATTATGTGGAAAAAAGAGTCGGAGATGTCGCATCCGCTAAACCAAAAGCAAAACCCGAACAGATTTCTGCGTATTTTAATCTGGACAACGGCAGCGGTCAAATAAGAGGGATTTATTTACAGGGCAACGAGGCCGTGCGCCCGGTCTTTGCCGCGCTGTTAGAACCATTTGCCTATCTTGGCGTCGGCACGCTCGCGATCCAAAATAAATCATCGACAGATCATGTCATTTTCAATCATTTGAATGTACCGGCGTTTCAGTTTATCCAGGATCCGCTAAATTATCATACGGTCACCCATCACACCAACCTGGATGTCTACGAATATGCCATTGAAGATGATCTCAAGAAAAATGCCGTGATCATAGCCTCTCTCGTTTATCATGTCGCCATGCGTGATGATATGTTGCCACGGAAAAGGATTGTTCGATAAAAAACATGAAATGTTTCACCACATAAAACAAAGAAGATGAATGCAAAATTTAATCACCATTTTCATACTCATTCTCATTAGCTCGACCGTATATGGACAAAAACCACGGGCAAGGGATTTAGGCGTTCCGTTTACCGGAACAACGGGACAATTTAATGCAATTACGGATGTAAAAGACGTTGAAGTCGGTTACAGCACGATCATTTCCGGTAGTGGCAAAAATATGGTTGGGCAAGGTCCGGTTAGAACAGGGGTCACGGCAATATTTCCAAGAGGTAAGGCCAAAAAGTTTAGCCCGGTTTACGCAAATTGGTACAGTCTAAATGGAAATGGAGAGATGACCGGAACCACCTGGATTACCGAATCAGGATTTTTGGAGACGCCTGTTATGATAACAAATACAAATAGTGTCGGTGTTGTGAGAGATGCCGTTTTGAAATGGTTTGTTGAAACAAATTGGTACAAAGGAGATGATTGGTGGTACACGTATCCGGTTGTGGCAGAAACTTATGATGGTTTTCTAAATGATATTTATGGTTTTCATGTCAAAGAAGAAAATGTGTTAGAAGCGATCAAAAACGCTTCAGGTGGTAAAATTGAAGAAGGAAATGTTGGCGGCGGAACGGGCATGATGTGTCTGGGCTTTAAAGGAGGAACAGGAACGTCTTCAAGAGTCCTATCCATTAAGGATTCAATTTATACAGTTGGCGTATTGGTTCAATCTAATTTTGGGGCAAAAAGAAATCTAACAATTGCCGGGGTTCCGGTCGGCATAGAATTAAAAGATACATTGAACTATGAATTTAAAGCACCTCCACAATCAAGCAGACAGGAAGGCGATGGTTCGATAATTGTTATTGTGGCAACCGACGCCCCGCTTCTGCCTCATCAGCTAAAAAGAATTGCACAACGTGTGCCCTTGGGGATTGGAATAGTGGGCGGGCGTGGCAGTAATGGTTCCGGGGATATTTTTATAGCATTTTCAACGGCTAATGAAAATGCTTTTAATCGCAAAGAAACAATGACAGTTGCAACGCTACCCAATGACCAGTTAATGCCTCTTTTTGAAGCTACAGTACAATCCGTGGAAGAAGCCATTATTAATGCTATGGTAGCCGCAGAAACAATGGAGGGGATAAACAGGAACAAAGCTTATGCGCTTCCACATGATTTAATAATTGATTTACTGAAAAAATATAAAAGGATTGAATAAAAAACATGACGCGCATTTTTAGGGTAAACAATCAATTCATGGATGTAAAAAATTGGCAGGATATTACAATTTATAAAGGTTTTGGAATATGAAAGTAATCAAACTTTTCTTTTTAATGTATCTTAGTTTCGCGGTCTCGTCGCTTTTTGCGCAGGAAAAAATAAACCCGCTCATCATTGGCCGAATCAAGGAAGAAGGTTTCCAGCATTCAAAAGTGATGGAAACTGTAAGCTGGCTTTCGGATGTTTATGGCCCTCGTTTTTTGGGAACACCCGCATACCGCAAGGCCGCTGAATGGGCAAAAAATGAAATGAAAGAATGGGGTTTGCAAAACGTGACCCTTGAACCATTAGATATAAAAGTACGCGGCTGGACTGCCGAATCATTTTCCGTTGAAATGCTTGAACCAAGATATACGCCGGTTATTGCCTGGCCCGCGGCTAATACAAAAAGCACGGATGGCGTCATAACCGGCGTTCCGCTCTTTATAAAAGTGAAATTCGATTGGAATAATCCCCCGTTGGATTCATTGGAAAAATATCGGGGTAAATTAAAAGGGAAGATCGTTCTTTGGCAAATGGGCGCGCAGGCATATCCGCAGTTTAGACCATTTGCCATTCGCTGGACAAACGATGAGCTGAAGCATACGGAGCAAGCCATAAACCCCATTGCTATAGAACCGCTTGAACCCTGGACGGCAAAATTGTCCATAGCCGAAAGGTTAGCAAGAGGAGCGTTAAAAAACGAGAAACGAAAAAATCTCTTGCAATTTTTTACTCAGGAAGGCGTCGCGGCCCTGATTTTCCCAAGCAGTTCCGATCATGGGATTATACATGTTTCACAATTTACTTTTTACGGGGTCGAAGATATTAAGGTTGTTCCGACTTTTGTTATCGCCAAAGAACAATTTTCCCGTATGGTCAGGATGGCTGATAAAAAAGTTAAACCGACGCTCAGACTTCATCTTGATACAAAATTCTATGAAAATCCAAACTATAACGTCAATATCTTTGCGGAGATTCCCGGTACGGATAAAACAATATCCGATGAAGTTGTTCTTTTAGGCGCACATTTCGATTCCTGGCATGCCGGTACGGGCGCAACGGATAACGCCTCGGGTTCTGCCGTTATGATGGAAGCCCTGCGTTTGCTGAAAAAGATCGGGGTTCATCCACGCCGGACAATAAAATTGGCACTTTGGTCAGGGGAAGAAATGGGATATTTAGGCTCGCATGATTTTTCAAAAAAATATTTGGGAGATTTAAATAACGGAAAGTTAAAAAGAAATTCCCGGAAAATTTCCGCCTATTTTAATCTTGATGCCGGCAGCGGAAAAATCCGGGGTATTTATTTGCAAGGTAATGAGGCCCTGCGGTCTGTTTTCAAAACCTATCTGGCTCCGTTTGATTATCTGGGCGCCAATACACTGTCTATTGAGAATACCTCATACACGGACCACGAGATATTTGATGCTTTCAATATACCTGCATTTCAGTTTATCCAGGACCCGTTGAATTATAACACGGTGACGCACCATAGCAATATGGATGTTTATGACTACGTGATTGAAGATGACTTGAAACAAAATGCTGTAATT
>CAYWBI010000195.1:0-7027 GCA_964456445.1 uncultured Calditrichaceae bacterium | reverse complement strand
TGAAATCCGGTGTTCCTTTTTTGAATTTTTTGTATGTAACGGACAACAGCACTAAGAAGCTGGATGACCGTGAAATGGAGTATATTAAAGTGTTGAACAATTTACCCGCCGGTGTTTCTCAAATTATAATCCATACCGGTTTTGACAATGCAGAACTAAAGACAATTATGGATAATAGCGCCGGTCGTCAGTATGATTTTTCGGTATTTACAAACCATAAAATTAAAGAAACAATCGATGAATTGGGTATTAAACAAATAAGCTGGAAAAACCTGGCAGAATCATTTTAATCGTCCATCATAGGCATATTGGAGCAAAGCGGAAATCCCCGCCTCCCCAGGGAAACGTTGGTTTGAATTCCTTGCGCGCTCCTGCTTTATCGTACACCGCGCAATCTTTCTAAATCTTATTTAGTTAGGGGCCGTCTGAATTAGAAAAAATAACTTTTCATTTCGGACAATTTTATCGAATCATGGAAAAATGAAAAGTGGAAGAAAGCCGCTGTCCGGAATCACCCGGAATGGGTGTCCGAAATTCCCGGAATTTTCCAATCACGCCCCGCGTGGCAACTTCACCGTGTTTACCTTGTGTGTGCCCGGGAGGACACGTAAATATTTGTAATATGAATACATACAGATTATCCAGAGGGTGCAAATCACTTGGGAGCGAACAGGCAAAACCCATTGATAAGCTGCAAGGGCGTTGCGGGCACCCGGGGTCTAAAGTCAGATTCCGGCACAACCAGCGCTATAGACAGACGGGGCGGAAAGGCGTATGTTTAAAGGCTATCGTATTATCTACAATTAACCCGTGGATAATGAACCGCTCCCAGCCATATTTCTGGAAGAACCGGTAGTCCTCAGCGCCGTCGAAGGGTACAGTGGGATGTGAGATGTACACCGTTGAGCACTTTGACCCATCGGCCGTCTGCCTGATTAACCGGCAACCTTGAATGACTTGCCAAGTGGTTGAAGTTTTGAAAAATCTTGCTGTTTAAGATTAGATCGAATATTTTCAAATTGCAAAATGATATCTTTAGAATAAATTCTTTCACCGCAATGGGTACAAACTTCCGCTTTTACCCTTGCTACTGCAGTATGATTGCCACCACGCAAAAGTTTTTCTACTTCTTTTTCAATTACATCTCCATTGCAAATAGGACATTTCTTAAATGGAATCATCTTTTTTTCTCCTAATTTTCCAATCAATCCATCTTTTGGGATCGGGGCGATAAACGGTAATGAGAATTCCCCATTTATTTTCATTATTATAACCCCATACACTATGAATGGGTTGATTCATAAAGTTATTACCATAAACCAGACAACTTGGGAAAGGTTTGTCTTTTGAATATTTTTCAATTATTTCTCCATTTAATACACTCAAAATTATCTCATCAAAAGTTAAATTATCTGAATGAGCTTCTTCATCTGCATGATCGGTAATTCGGATCCGATCATTGTTAACTGCTTCAATTATTTCTCAAGAGTCACTTCTTTGATAATTTCCATTATGTCCTTTAAAAGATAATCGAAATAGAGTAAACTTGCTATTTTAAAAGAAAGTAAATTCTATTGTAAAAATATTGGATGGCCTATGCGGTTAACGACATATGTTCAACGTATTTTACGCAGAATATTATTCCTGTTGCCAATTCATCATCGTGCGTAAAAATCCGTGTACAAGTTTTGTATGTGCCCGGCAGGACGCATCTATATTTTTTGTATGAAAATATACAGATTATCCTGAGGGTGCAATTCCTTTAGCAACAAGTTGACGAAGCCCATTGGTAAGCCGCAAGGATATTTCGGGCATAACCAGAGCCATAGACAGTCGGGGCGGAAAGGCGCATGTTTAAAGGCTATCCCATTATCTACAATTAACCCAGGGACGATAAACCGCTACCGGCCATATTTCCGGAAGAACCGGTAGCTTATCCTGAGCGCCGTCGAAGGGAATGGTGGGATTGAGAGATGCGCACCGTTGAGCGTCTTGGCCCATCGGCCGCCTGACTGATTAACCGCTAACCTTAAATGACTTGCCAAGTGGCTAAAGTTTTAAAAAATCTTGATATCAAAGAAGGCGATCCCATGTTCCGCCCGGCAAAACTGCAGGCAAAGATTTGCCAGGGCTAAAAAGGATTTCTATTATTAGTCTGTAAGAAATTGCAATATAAAAGTCGTCTCCCGAAATTATAATACAGGGGAAGGACGTTTTGGCGGATAATCAATCTATCACTGTTAAAAAGCGCCCCGACTATCATGAGCCCAATCTAAAAAGCCCTAAAGGGCTTAATGATGAGAGGGGCAACTTTCCCCCCGCCATAAATGGCAGGGTTAGTCAACTGTTTTTAATAAAGTTACATACTTTGACCAACCCCATCCTTTAGGATGGGGAAAACACGGCCCACCCCTAATTTGGGGCTTTAGCCCCTTTTTAGACCAGACTCATCATTTCATACAAATAAAATAGGGTTCTGCTTGACGGCATTTGTTTTTAACGCTCCGGCACAGGTAAGGCAATATTAATTCAGAGATCGCTTTGCTCAACTCTGATACGAGAGCGCAGTGTTCTTTATGACGGATTTTTCCACCCTGTGAGTGAGATTTACAAAAAGTTTTATTTTTTTATTGCATTCCTGTTTTAATCTTTTTATAATCTATTTAGAAATAGAATTTGACATTGATTTCCTGTCTTATAAAAATAATTTAGCAACGATCAAACTCTGCGCTTTACGTTTAAACGACTTCTCCAGCAAAAATCCCTTTCTGATTAATATGAATAAGGCTCAACTTATTTTTCCTGTGTAATTTCTTTTCTGTTAACTGGCAGTAAAATATTTTGCTGATAGGTTAAGAAAATGAAAGCGCAAGATTTTCGTGGGCTATTTATTCCGCATAAGCCATTCCCGCCATGTATGAGTAATTTTATTACTTTAGAAGCAGTATTCTTTTTCTTTTATTTTTCGGAAACAACAAAGGCATATTATTTGGCAAAAAGGCATTCCTGCCCGGTATGGCCAGTCTTTCCATCAGACCCGGATTTGCTGCCTAACAGCAGGAAGGAGGTGGGGCCTGGCCAATAATTTGGGAGAATTAAGACAGGGAATGGTCATATCCACAAACTAAAAATATTGAGGAGGAACCATTTTTATTAGACACATCATGGGATGTGGCAGTACGTTATATATTCTGGCATTAATAATTTGTATGATATTTACCGCTTCTCCGGCCAACTCCGGTGAAGTAATTGGCAGGGCCGAACCCGGTGATCATTTCGGCTGGGCGTTTGCTTCGGGTTGGTTTGATTATGGGAACATATTTGATTTGGCAATCGGCGTTCCGTTTGAAAATATTGGTGGTAAAGCAAATGCAGGAGCCATCAATATTCTTTATGGCTCTAAAATTAGTTTACAAACCGCACCCATACAATTCTTGCAAAAAGGAGATCTGAGCATCACGGGCCCCTGTAGGTTAGGTTCAATAGAATTACGAAAGCGGGTGATAGTTGCTATAAAAAAATATAATAGTTAAATGAACGTAATATGTATTCATAAATAAACAGGGAGTTAACCATGTTTAAAAAACAATTTTTCAGACTGGGCCGCATTGTAACATTAACATGTCTTTTTCTGATGGTTGTCCAGCTTTCTGCCCAGACAATAAAAGGGAAAGCTGAAGATGGCGATCAATTTGGAAGGGCGCTAGCAGTTGGTGATTTCAATGGAGATTCTTTCCAAGATCTGGCCATTGGCGTGCCCATGGAAGACCTTGGACCCGAAAATGGGATCGAGAATGCTGGCCTGGTTCACATTATTTATGGGACAGCAGATGGTCTTGCAGCCCAGGGGGCTGTTGCAAACCAGATATGGTATCAAGGTAAAATAAAACTTCCCAGTTTACAACAGCAGAATTTAATGGTTGATCAGCAAAAGGATTGGTTTGGCGCTTCTTTAGCCGTGGGACGCTTTAACAACGATTCGTATGATGATCTTGCTATCGGAATCCCTGGTAAAAGCGTGAATAATAATAAATTTGCGGGTGCAGTGGTTGTAATCTATGGTTCAGCTCAGGGACTGGTCTCAGGGGATGGTTTACTATCCAATCTATTTACGCAAGGTGTTCCTTTAATTAATCCGTTTATGCAGGGGGCAGCACAGAAGTGGGATTATTTTGGTTCCTCTTTATGCACTGGCGATTTTGATGGTAATGGTTATGATGATCTGGCTATTGGCACACCCGGAGAAACAATTAACGGAGAGGCAAACGTAGGCGCCATTAATGTGGTTTACAGTAACAATAATGGTCTTAACCCAACGGCACCGATACTTAATCAAATGTTCAGTCAAAAAACTGCAGGATTAAATGCTACACCCGAAAAAGGGGATGCCTTTGGCTGGTCCTTAGCTTCTGGCTATTTTGATGATTCTTACTTTTCTCCTCAATACTGCGATCTGGCGATTGGAGTTCCCTTTGAAAATGACGAATCTATGGGACTAGCAAATGTTGGTGTTGTGCATGTCCTTCGGGGGGCGGCACATGGACTGACCGTCAATAACAGTGAAACTATCTCATTGAAAGATATAAGTCCGGGAGGCTGGAAAGATGACTATTTTGGGTATTCCCTGGCAGCAGGTGCATTCGATGTGCTCACGAATTACCCCTACCCGACTGAGGATTTAGCAATCGGCATACCGGGAAGGGAAATGACATATATCCCGGCGGGTTATCCTAATGCTGGTAAGGTTTTGGTGCTCTATAACTGGTTTGGTGGAGGTTGGGAGAAAAAATATGAGCTGTTCCACCAACAAGAAAACTCATATGGCGGAGCCGAACCAGATGATTTTTTTGGTATTGCATTAGCATCGAATAAAAAATATTTTGGTAGTGGACAGCGCGCTCCAGGACTGGTGATTGGAACACCTTTTGAAGACTTAGAAAACTCAAACCAGAGAGATGTGGGATTGGTAAATGTATTGCATTATACTATCGATGGTTTAACCGATCAGTATAATGAATGGCATGATCAATCCGGTGAAAAAAATGGGCAGGTGGAAAGTGGAGACAGGTTCGGCGCTGCACTGGCTATCGGTAACTTTAATGATGATGATTATGCAGATTTGGCCATAGGTGTGCCGCTGGAAGATATTGAATCCGTTCACGCAACTGATGCCGGAGCAGTAAATATTTTTTATGGAACACCATCGGGACTTTTCGGAAATAGGCAATTCTGGTATCAGGGTGGAGGTGGATTACTTAAAAGCGCACAGTCGCTTTCGGCTGTTTCTAAGCAGGCCTTAAACTTTCATTTGTTTGATAATTACCCTAATCCCTTCAATCCGGAAACGCAAATCACCTATCAATTACCGGAAGTGTCTCATATAACCATCAAAATATTCAATGTATTGGGACAGGAAGTAATCACATTAGCCGATGGGGAACAGGAGGCCGGTAAGTATCGTATTTCCTGGAATGGAAAGAATACATTTGGTGCAAGCGTTCCCAGCGGAACTTATTTCTGCCGCATGAGCTCAGTTGGAACGGATACAAAAAAACAATTTACAGCGTATCAGAAAATGCTGCTTCTTCGCTGACAGATAAAATACTTGAAGGGCTATTTTTTAATGGATGCCTGAAAGGATTCAGGCGTCCGGCTAAATTAACGGATGTTGATTGTTTTTCTCAAATATAGGTAGTGGCAAAAGTTTTATCATAAAATGAAAAATTCAATACCCATCTACTCAGTACTTATCTTGTTCTTACCATGTTCTGCTCAACAGCAGGTAGTATCAAACAAGCGCCCGATTATTCTCAACCACCTGCTTCAACTTTGTCCCCGACTATAGATATCAGCAATAACAAGGCGCCAGTCGCATTTTTGAATATCGTTGAATACGGGGACAGCATGCAGGCGCATGGCTATGCCAGGTGACTTATGGCCCGTCTGTAGGGAAAGGAAGTGGCGGAATACATCGGCCGGTTTATTGACGCCAACGGCCAGGGTAGTCCCGGACGGGAAAATGGCGCTGCAAGGCCCCCCGGCCATAGGCACATACGTGATGGATCAATGGATGGGCGCTGTGGAAGATGTATTGTTTAATAATAATAACACCTTTGACTTTCCGTACACGGTTCCTATGCAAAAACTTAGTTGCGGCTGGGATGTCCAGTTTGTGCTTATGTTTGATTTTATGCCCTTCAAAAATGCGATCGGTTTGGGTAATCCGCTAAAACTGGATTTCAAATATTGGAACGTTTCGCTAACCGGCCTCTATATTTTTAACATGGAGTTTGCAGAGGATACAGTATTTATTTATAAATGGAATACTAAGGTTAACCGCTCAGGGGTTATTGATAAACGGCGGCCGCCTGAAACCTGAAATCTTCAGGAAGGAGAGGCGGGTAAAGGCCATGCCGTAACAACCGTTGGTTATCTTGAAATATAGGTGAAATTAGGGCTTGAATATCAGATAACGCCCATACTTGTAAAGCCAACCGGGCACAGCAACGAGTTGATGTTGAGAAAGATGTTGTAGAAAAATTAATGAAGTCCGGTATTCCTTTTTTGAATTTTTTATATGTAACGGACAACAGCGCTAAGAAGCTGGATGACCGAGAACAGGAATATATTAAAGTGTTGAACAATTTACCCGCCAGTGTTTCCCAAATTATAATCCATACCGGTATTGATAATAAAGAGCTAAAGACAATTATGGATAATAGCGCCGGTCGTCAGTATGATTTTTCGGTATTTACAAATCATAAAATCAAAGAGACAATGGATGAATTGGGTATTAAACAAATAAGCTGGAAAAACCTGGCGGAATAGTTTTAATTGTTTCTCATAGGCCTGTTGAAGCAAGGCGGAAATCCCGTTGGCCGGGAAAATGTTCGTTTGAATTCCTTACGCGTTCCTGATTTATCGTACACCGTGTAATCTTTATATGCCTTCATTAGTGTCCGGTTAAAATGCCAAATATTAAAACCACGCCCTTTGCTGTCAAGGCCAAACGCCTGAACTAAAATAG
>CAYWBI010000194.1:0-7035 GCA_964456445.1 uncultured Calditrichaceae bacterium | reverse complement strand
GATTGATGCTCTTTTTTCAACTATTTACCCATAGATTTACCAAGAGAACCAAAAATATAAAAGAATTGAATAAAGAAACTAATAGCAAAAGTATTACAATTTAAAGAGATGTTAAAATATGAAACTACTCAAAATTTTCTTGTTAATGTATCTAACTTTGCTTTCCCCGTCACTTTTTGCTCAGGAAAAAGTGGATCAGCAGATCATTGGCCGGATCAAGGAAGAAGGGTTTCAACATTCAAAAGTGATGGAAACCCTAAGCTGGCTTTCGGATGTTTACGGACCGCGGTTTTTTGCATCGCCCGATTACCGTGAAGCGGCGGAATGGGCAGAAGATCAATTGAAGAAATATGGTTTGGAGAACGTCAAACTTGAGCCATTGGATGGAAACTTTCGCGGATGGTCGGCGGAATCATTTTCCGTAGAAATGATCAAACCAAAATACACACCCATTTCTGCCTGGCCGGCTGCTTTTACTAAAAGTACCGATGGCGTCATAACCGGCGCCCCTCTATTCATAAAACCAAAATTTAACGGGAATAATCCACCCCTGGATTCATTGGAAAAATATCGTGGCAAGCTAAAAGGCAAGATCGTTTTTTGGGACCTTGGCTATCAGGCAAAGCCGCACTTTGAGCCGTTTGCACTTCGCTGGACGCAGGAGGAGTTGCAGCATACGGAACAAGCCATAAATCCCATTGCCAAAGAACCGCTTGAACCCTGGACTGCAAAATTGCCCATAGCAAAAAGGTTAGCGAAAGGAACACGAAAGACTGAAAAACGAAAAAAGCTCCTTCAATTTTTTGCTCATGAAGGCGTCGCGGCCCTAATCTTTCCAAGCAGCTCCGATCATGCTATTATACATGCCGGAAAATATAATTTGCCCGGGATAAATGATATTAAAGCTGTACCTACCTTTTTTATTGCCAGGGAACAGTTTGGCCGCATTGTCAGGATGGCTGATAAAAAAGTACTGCCAACCATCAGGCTCCATCTTGAAACCACATTCTATGAAAACCCAAAGAACAACGTAAATATCTTTGCCGAAATAACCGGAACGGATAAAAAGCTGGCCAGTGAAGTGGTTCTTCTGGGCGCGCATTTTGACTCATGGCATGCTGGCACGGGCGCAACGGATAATGCTGCGGGCTGTGCAATAATGATGGAAGCCCTGCGTATCCTAAAAACGATTGGAATCCGGCCGCGACGCACCATCCGGCTGGCGCTATGGGCAGGTGAAGAAATGGGCTATTTGGGTTCCCGGGATTTTTCAGAAAAATATCTGGGAAATTTAGATACAGGCAAATTAAAAGATAATTTATTAAAAATTTCCGCCTATTTTAATCTCGATGTGGGCAGTGGAAAAATACGCGGTATTTATCTGCAGGGGAATAAAGCCCTACGGTCTGTATTCAAAAAATATCTGGCTCCCTTCGACTATCTAAGCGCAAACACACTTTCTATTGAAAATACATCCTACACAGATCACGAAATATTAGATGCTTTCAATGTTCCTGCTTTCCAGTTTATCCAGGACCCGTTGAACTATGAGACGGTTACCCATCACACCAATCTCGATGTTTATAAATATGTGCTTGAAGATGATCTTAAAAAAAATGCCGTGATCATTGCGGCCCTCGCGTATCAGGTTGCCATGCGTGATGAGATGTTGCCCAGAAAAAATAGATAAGAGGGCACGTAGGGGGAAAATGAAAGGTTGGTATGGCTTAATTCGATTATTCGTATGTCTCATGTCAACTAGTTGAAAAACACACTCAATTTATCTATGGGGAGTTCAGATGGAGCAGGTTAAAAAAAAAACTATTTTAATACTTTTAGCAGTCGTAGGCATTTCCTGCCTGATGGCCCAAAACGGAAACCTTGTTTTCGAACATATCAATATAACCGATGGATTATCCAGTAATAATGTTCAATCCATTTTTCAGGATAAAGACGGCTTTTTATGGATTGGTACCGCGGATGGCCTGAACAGATACGATGGGTATAGCTTTACCACTTTCCGCAATGACCCACAGGACGCCACGAGCATCAGCAACAATTCTATTTGGTCCATTTATGAAGATAAATTTGGTGATTTATGGATTGGCACGGAGGACGGGCTGAACCTGTTTAACAGGGATAATGAAATCTTTACAGCCTATAGATATAACCGGAGAACAACGATCACCGCCCAAATCGCCAGCTGGCTAAACCTCGTCGATGATATTCACGGTGATATGAACGGTAATCTCTGGTTCGGGACCGGTATTCAGGGCTTGGTGAAATTTGACCGGAAAACAAAAAAATTCACATCATTCCTTCTTGATACTGTAAGTTCAAATAATGGAGTGAATGACGTAATCAACGATTTGAAAGATACACAAAAATTATGGATTGGAGGCGCACTTCTAGGTCTATGCTCCTTTGATATTGAAAAAGGGAAATTTACATTTTTCCGACAAAACACAAAGCGGCCAAAAGACCCGACCAAAGATTTTATTAATTCTATTATTCAAGATAAAAATGGAAATATCTGGAGTGGTACCTGGAACGGCGGGTTGAAAAAATTCACCCCATCAACAGGACAATTTATCCGTTATAAACATAATCCGGGTAATCCTGCAACACTTAGCAATAACAGTATCCGCTCCCTTTTTATAAGCCCGGATAAACCCAATATTTTATGGATCGGTACTAATGACGGCCTGAACCGCTTTGATATCAGAAAGCAGATATTTACCGTTTATAAATCAAATGCGGATGATCCAAAAACACTAAGCGGCAATATCATCACAGCAATTTTTAAAGATCGCTCCGGGGTATTGTGGATAGGCACGCGTTCCGGTCTAAACAAAATGGACCCGGGCAGGGTCCCTTTTCGCTTCCATAAAAACAGTCAAGAAAAAGAAGGGCTGAACAGCAACGGCGTTTATGCCATTACGACTTCCGCAATAAACCCGAATATTTTATGGACCGGGAGCGGTCACGGACTCATTCAATATGACCGCAACAGCAAAACACCATCATACTACAAACACGGCATTGAAATCCCCATCAACATTAACGGTGAAACAATCCGCGCCCTGTACGAAGACCCGGATGAGGCCGGGGAAGCTTTATGGGTTACGGCAGAACGAAAAGGACTGATACGCATTGATTTAAAAAAGTATAAGTATCAGCATTATTCTTATAACCCGGATGACCGGGCACTTGTAAGCAGCAATACAATCTTGCAAATCCATAAAACCCGTGACGGCATGTTCTGGCTGACCACATTGGATGGTTTAAATAAATTTAACCGCAAAAAAGGAACCTTTACCCGCTATTTGCACCAGGATACAACCTATGTCCCCGTCCTTCAAAACCTGTCAGAAGAAATCGTCTTAACACGAAAACCCCTTGCGTCCATTTTAAAAGTAAAAAACTCGGTCAACCTTTCACGAACATTTGCGCTTGCGAAAAACACCCGCGTGCTTATCATCGCCATGGGCGAAGGGGCCCAACTCCTTTCAATGTCAGGCGGCCGAGAAAAGATGTTTGATTATGGCTGGCTGGAAAACCGTGTGGGGAAAATAATCTGGAAATTAAAACTAAAATTAAGCAAACATGCCGGCGGCGATGTAAAAAACAGGATGCAAATCGGTGTTCTCAACCTGGCTCCTGGCCAATACAAATTGAGCTATTTATCCGATGAGAGCCACTCTTTTGGAGAGTGGAACGCGGCTGCACCCATCAATCAAAACTTATGGGGCATACAGATTCTTGAAATCAGTGCAAGCGAATACAAACAGGTTGAGCAAAACATGGATGCGATCGATAAGCCGAATTCTATTGTCGGCAGCAGAACAACCGCTTTCGTGGAAGATGCCTACGGTATGCTATGGATTGGCACTCAAATTAGTGGACTTAGTAAACTGGACCGTAATACAGGGCTTTTCACCAACTATAAACATGATGCCACAAATCCGGCCAGCATTAGTGATAATAAAATCCAGGCGTTGCACGTGGATAAAAACGGCGCCCTGTGGATAGGGACGCACAACGGCCTGAATAAATATGACGCTAAAAACAACGCTTTTAAATCCTGGTTTATAAAAGATGGCTTGCCCAATAATTCCATCATCAACATTCTTGAAGACGCCAACGGCAGTTTGTGGCTGGCCACCAATAACGGTATCTCAAAATTTGACCCCGGTGAAGAAGCTCAAAATGGTTTTCTCTCCTTTAGCAATTATAATGTTCAGGATGGACTGGCTTCGAATCAATATATTTCGGGATCGATGCACCGTGCGGAAAACGGTGAAATGTTTTTTGGCAGCACGACCGGTTTTGTTTCCTTTTTTCCGGGTAAAAACAACCCGGTGCCGCCGCAAACCATTCTGACTAATTTTTCACTTTTTAACAAAGATGTTAACCCGGGCAAGGGTTCACCGCTACAAAAACAGATCGGTAAAACCAAATCCATCGATTTGCCCTATAATTTAAATACCTTTGCATTCGAATTTACCGGTTTGCACTTCGCGCGCCCTGAGAAAAATAAATATTTGTATAAATTGAAAGGTTTTGATACCGATTGGATCGATGGCAACAGGCGCTATGCACCCTACACAAACCTTGATCCGGGTGACTATACATTTTTGGTAAAATCAGCAAACAGCGATGGTGCCTGGAGCGATGAAGGAACTTCCGTTAGAATTACTATTTTTCCTCCCTGGTGGCGTACATGGTGGGCATATATAAGCTACACTGTTTTAGTAGGATTTTTCATATTCGGCATCGACCGTTTCCAACGCAAAAGACTTTTGGCAAAATCAAAGGAACGGATGAAATTGCAACAGGCCGAGTACCGCGCCGAAGCGGCGGAACTTCAGGCAAAAGCCGTTGAAGCGCAGTCAAGATTGATTCAATCCGAAAATGAGCGTAAATCCAAAGAACTGGAAGAAGCGCGCCAGTTGCAGCTTTCCATGCTGCCCAAAGAACTACCCAAATTGCCCCATCTTGATATTGCCGTTTATATGCAAACCGCTACCGAGGTTGGCGGAGATTATTATGATTTCCATGTGGGGCTGGACGGCACGCTTACCGTTGTAATCGGTGACGCCACCGGCCACGGCATGAAGGCAGGCACGATGGTTACGGCGGCCAAGACGCTTTTTAACAGCTATGCACCCAACCCGGATATTTTATTTTCCTTTAGTGAAATAACCCGTTGTATAAAACAGTTAAACATGGGAAAGATGTCCATGTGCCTGACCATGCTCAAGATAAAAGGCGATAAAATGCATATGTCCACTGCCGGGATGCCGCCCTCTTTTATTTTTAGGGACGACACAAAAGTGGTGGAAGAGCATCTTTTTAAAGCAATGCCTTTGGGCACTATGATGAAATTCCCTTACGAAGTGAAAGAAACAACATTTATGGCAGGTGATACGATTCTTCTGATGAGCGATGGTTTGCCGGAATTGACAAACAAAGCAGATGAGATGTATGGCTATAAACGTATCCGCAACGGCTTTGAAGATATGGCCGAAAAAGCGCCTGAAGAGATTATCAGTTTTTTGAAAAATGAAGGTAAAGTCTGGAACGGCGACCGGGCCCCGGATGATGATGTGACCTTTGTGGTGATCAAGGTGAAATAAACAACTCAAATTAATCTTATTGAAAAGAGATACCCATGACTAAAATCATCATTTGTTTGTTGTTTGTTTGTACTTTTCCTTTTAACACTTTATTAGCTCAAAATCAGGGACACATGCAAACGATAGGCATACCGGACGGACTTTCCAACCCCAACGTAATGGGCATCTATCAGGATAGATTTGGTTATATCTGGATTATGACCGAAGATGGACTAAACCGCTATGACGGCAATACGATAAAAATATACCGCAACGATCCTGATGATCCCAACAGTTTAGTTCTCAATTCCGTATACAGCGCTGTGGAAGACGCGGATGGTTATTTATGGATCGGGGGGGTTGGTGTTGCCAGTAGATATGATTATGCCACGGAAACCTTTGAAGTTTTCAATTTTACTTCAATGGCGACAGCTGAAAAAGGGAGAAAAGTGATCTCTCTGTTTACAGATTCGAAAGGAAGAATCTGGTGCGGGACGTCCGGGGGGTCTATTCATAAACTGGATAATGAACGGGGTACATTTGAATCAATAGCTTACAGTGAAAATATTGAATCAAATTATTCTGGTCAAATATGGTCTATCACTGAATTAAAAAATGGTAAAATATTATACGCCAATCTTAGCAAGGGGATTTTTCAATACGATGAGTCTTCCGGGGAATTTTCAAAATTCTTGTTAGATAACACTTACTCACCGGTCAAAATAATGCGAATTCAGGAAGACGATGATGGCACTATCTGGTTTTCCGGTGAGGATATCGTTGTTCGTTATAATCCAAATTTCTATTCTTACAAAATATTAGATGAATTGCAGGTACAATCTAAAATATATCATCTTGGCTACCATAAAATCAGCGATGATAATTATATTTTCATTTCTGATCCTTATGGCCTCATCCGTTATAATCCAAAAACCTCAGAAGTAATTGAGACCATAAAAACCAACCTGGAACCATATTGGTTTATGTCTGATAAGTTTGATATTGTGTGGATTGCAGCCCGCGGCGGGCTGATCAAGTACGACCCCAATAACGAACCTTTTACCCATGTGAAAATTATTCCGGCTAATAATCAGGATAATAGGGGCAGTGTAATCAATTATATGGAACTGGATAAATTTGACAAGCAGTTGGTCTGGATGCTCTCTACAGGTAATATGCTGGTAAAATATAATCTAAAAAACGGTAGTACACGTTTATTCAATATTAAATCCCCCGCTTCCGGCTCACAATTTCAATTTGACCGTTTTATCCAGGACACGCAGGGAAATTTTCTTTTAGGAAGCACCACCGCTCCGGAAGGAATATTTAAATATGATATTATAAGTCAAAAACTTACCAGATTTAATGAAATCCCAACGGCTTTTTCATATAGATATCGTATCAGCGATTTTGCTTT
>CAYWBI010000193.1:0-7037 GCA_964456445.1 uncultured Calditrichaceae bacterium | reverse complement strand
ATCGAAACAATTTTCAGAGTTGCAGAGTTTCGAATGAAATCGCCTGTTTTCTTTATGCTGTCTTGCGGGTTCATAATGTGTCCTCCGGATATCAAATGCCGGCGCTAAGTTAATCGGCCACCGTACAATTTACAAACCATTAAATAATCTCCACATGGTGAATATATCCAGCAGGTTTTGTATTTAACCAAAACCCAATACGAAATACGATTGGTGCAAAAGGGCTAAAATTATATCGTCCGTGCAAGCTAAACCAATTATTTTTTAAACAGAACTTTTACCGATCCTAAACGCACATTCTTTTTTGCCCGCCACAAATCAAAATTTTGCTGCATGTTTAACCAATATTCGGGCGTTGTATTAAAAGCCTTTGATAATTTTAAGGCCATTTGGATACTTACACCTGACTTACAATTGATTAGCTCCGAAAAAGTTTTTCGCGTAACCCCCAGGGCGTCAGCGGTTTCTGTGACGGTTAGGGCCAAGGGGGATAAGTACATTTCCCTCAAAATTTCCCCCGGATGAGCAGGTTTATACATTTCCATATTTTTGTCCTTTAATGATAATCCAAATAGTCTATTTCATAAACATCTGTCTTAATAAATTTGAATATGATCCGTCCATTTCCGCTTACGTTTATTGACCAGAAATCCTTTAATTAACATTTTTAGGCATGCAAATTTGAACCGGGAAAATTTAAATCTTTGATATCTCCCGCGGCATTAAGAATTGATAGAATTAATCGAATTTTATTTCGATGTTCAGTTTTAATCTTGGAGTAATTCCCGGATACAAAAAACTGCTTTATGCCCTTATGCTTAAAAGATTTGATCATGAGAAAATATATAGTGATACGTATCACGTGTCAAGTGAATTATAAAAACAAACATTACCAAAGGTGGCGAACAGAATAAAACCGCGATTCTTGTAACTGGATTAGTTACCAATTATTATATTTGAATTTATTATCCAATCCTGATGCAAATCATTATTCTGAATATATTGCCGTAGATTTCTTTCTAGTTCTGAGCTTGCCGGTTTGTCTATACTTAAAGTACCATAAATTCTTTCCAACTCAGAGTTATTTGAGTGTATCCAATCTATTTCAAGATAATTTTCATTTTCATATAAAATATTTATCCCTTGACTATTAAATCTATTTCTAAATAATGCATCAATTAAAAGAAGAGGGCCTTTTTTGGTAATATTATTAAGGGCAACAGCATTAACAAATGTACTACCCATAACTTGCTGAAATTTCATAATTCCCGCACCAACTTGTAATCCGCCTGTACATCTTGAATTTTCATTGCTACGATGTGCTTCTTTTCGAACACATTCAGGGTAACAGCTAAGTATATCTTGAAAGCTACCTTCTGAAATCCCAATCCGGGCTGTGCCGTTATTTATAAGCATAATTTGCATTAGGAAAATTGAAATACAAATTGGACGAATTATATCTTCTTCATATCCATTCGATACAATCACAAAGCCATCTCCATATTGATGAATGAACAATCTTTGTGTTTCATTATAATATACACCACTTCCTATTTTCCAGATGTATTCTATTAACTTACCTAAAAGAAAAATTGCTTGATCTTCATTATCT
Source organism: uncultured Calditrichaceae bacterium (assembly GCA_964456445.1). GTDB lineage: Bacteria > Calditrichota > Calditrichia > Calditrichales > J004 > CAYWBI01. The sequence goes on along the minus strand of CAYWBI010000193.1, from coordinate 5,425 downwards.
TTGAAGATAGGAGTAAATCCTTCAATATCGACATAAATTGACCAACGGTTCATATGCATCCTTATTTGTATTTATTTCATAGTAATGTAGTGATCTCTTCTCTCTGCTTTAATAACCATACGACATAAATATCTCAATATCAAGATGAGGGCGGCATTTATCAAAAAAGCAAAACCCACAAAAGGGTTTGATACCATCGAGAAAATATGAAATTCTTAATCCTTCGATAAAGGCCTTTTCACTGAAGTGTCTGCAACGGTAAAATATTAAATTCAATGCTTTTGTTCCGTTAAAATCCCACCGGCTTTGCAAGTTGTCCAAACACCATCTTTTTCTTTATGCCCTTTCGCCTCCGGCTAATTCAACCATTCCCTTCCTTTTACTCTTTGCGCAATATTTATTATATTCTGCTTTTATCGTCCCAAACAAATCAAATAATCCGGAGGTTGTCGTGAAACCCTTTGTTCTCTCCTTTTTTATGCTCATTTCGATTTTTACCTTTACCGGCCGGGCGGCTGAAAAGAAAAACGCTTTGGACAATGCGCCAAACGGACTTAAATTCCGCTCGCTGGGACCGGCGGTAACCAGCGGTCGTATCAGCGATATTGCGGTGGACCTGACCGATCCCAACCGATTTTTCGTGGCGGCGGCCTCCGGAGGGGTATGGCGCACCCGCAACGGCGGAACAACCTTTGACCCGGTCTTTGACGGGCAGGGCTCTTATTCCATCGGCTGTGTCAGCATCGATCCCAATGATCCGCTGACGGTGTGGGTGGGCACCGGCGAGAACAATAGTCAGCGCAGCGTTTCTTACGGCGACGGCGTCTATAAATCCATCGACGGCGGAACGACCTGGCAGAATATGGGGCTGAAAAACTCCGAACATATTGCCAAAATCCTGATCGACCCACGCAATTCACAGGTGATATATGTTGCTGCCCAGGGTCCGCTCTGGAATGATGGCGGCGATCGGGGCTTGTATAAAAGCAGCGACGGCGGTAAACACTGGAAAAGCCTCATTAAAGTCGATAAGGCCACCGGTGTGACGGACATTGCTTTTGATCCGCGCAACCCGGATATCATCTATGCCGCCACCTATCAGCGGCGCCGCCATGTGTGGGTGCTGATAGACGGCGGGCCCGGTTCGGCCCTCTACAAAACAACCGATGCCGGTAAAAACTGGCGCAAGTTAAGCAACGGTCTGCCCAAAGGGGATATGGGGCGCATCGGTCTGGCCGTATCGCCTGCGGCGCCAAACACGATTTATGCTATTGTGGAGGCGGGACAGAAGGAAAAAGGCTTTTACCGTTCCACCGACGGCGGGATAAACTGGAAAAAACAAAGCGGCTATGTCAGCGGATCGCCGCAGTATTATCAGGAAATTATCGCCGATCCAAAGGATGCAGGGCGGGTCTATTCCATGGATACCTGGATGATGGTCACCACCGATGGCGGTAAAAGCTGGAAACGCGTGGGCGAAAAATACAAACATGTGGACAACCATGTGCTGTGGATCGATCCGGTCCGACCGCAAAACATGCTGGCCGGTTGCGATGGCGGTTTGTACAGCACCCGCGACCGTGGGGCAACCTGGCGCTTTTTCCCAAATATCCCGGTCACGCAGTTTTACCATGTAACCGCCGATAACGACGCGCCTTTTTATAATGTTTACGGCGGCACACAGGATAACGCGACGCTCGGCGGGCCCGTGCAAAATACCTCGGTAAACGGTATCCGCAACAGCGATTGGTTTGTAACGGTTTTTGGCGATGGCTTTAAAACCGCCATCGATCCAACCGACGCCAATATCGTTTACTCGCAGTATCAATATGGCGGATTGGTGCGCTATGATAAACGCAATGGCGAGATGGTATCCATCCAGCCTCAGCCGGAAAAGGGCGGGGAGGCGCTGCGCTGGAACTGGAACGCGCCGATCCTTGTCAGTCCGCACAGCCACACAAGACTTTATTTTGGCGCCAATGTCCTGTTCCGCAGCGATGACCGCGGCAACAGTTGGCAGCCCGTAAGCGGTGATCTTACCCGCCATCTGGACCGCAACAAATTAAAGGTGATGGGCAGGGTCTGGGGGCCCGACGCCATTGCCAAGAACACCTCCACCTCTTTTTACGGCGAAATCATCGCCTTGGACGAATCGCCCCTGCAGGAAGGGCTGCTGGTGGTTGGTAGCGATGACGGGTTGATTCAGATAAGTCCCGACGGTGGTAAAAACTGGCGTAAAACCGCCCGTTTTCCCGGGGTGCCGGAAATGAGTTATGTCAGCGACGTTCAGGCCTCGCTGCACAACGCAAAGGTTATCTACGCCACATTTGATAATCATAAAAAAGGCGATTTTAAACCGTATGTCCTCAAAAGCACGGACGGCGGTAAAAGCTGGCGTTCCATCGCCTCCAATTTGCCCAAAAAAGGCACGGTTTATACCATTGCCGAGGATGGCGTTGATGCAAACCTTTTGTTTGTGGGCACGGAATACGGCGTCTTTTTTACAAATAACGGTGGCGCAGGCTGGCGTCAGCTAAAGGGCGGATTACCGACGATCTGCGTACGGGAAATAGATGTTCAGCGCCGGGAAAATGATTTGTTGCTGGCCACCTTTGGCCGGGGTTTTTATGTACTGGATGATTACACGCCGCTACGTTTTATGAACCGGAAAACCCTGAAAAAGGAAGCGGAACTCTTCCCGGTGAAAACAGCGTTGATGTACGTGCAGAACGCGCCGCTTGGTCTGCGCGGGAAAGCCTTTCAGGGCGATGCCTATTTTACTGCAAAGAATCCAGCCTTTGGCGCGGTCTTCAGTTATTATTTAAAGGACGCCGTGAAAACCAAAAAAGAATTACGTCACAGCAAAGAAGCAAAACAAAAGGATGTCAGCTATCCCTCATGGGAGGCACTTAAAGCCGAGCAATGGGAAGAAAAACCACAGATAATTTTGACCGTACGCGACGCCGATGGCCAGGTGGTCCGTCGTTTGTCCGCTCCCACTGCGGCAGGCCTGAACCGGGTAACCTGGGATCTGCGTTACCCGGCTTCCGATCCGGTCAGTTTAAAGAAAAGCTCCGATGAGAGCCCATGGGATTCTGAGCCAACAGGCCCGCGTGTGGCGCCCGGTGAATATAAGGTCGGTCTGGAAAAATGGACCAATGGCCTCTATCAGCCGATCGGCAATAAGCAAAGCTTTGCATGTGTGCCGTTCAAAAACAGTACATTGCCGCAGGCCGATCGCAGGGAAGTGCTTGCTTTTCAACAAAAAACCGCCCGTTTACAGCGGGTGATGTTTGGTGCGCAAAATCGGCTTAACGAACTGATCCAATCCATGAAGTATCTTAAAAAAGGTTTGTTTGATACACCGGGTGCGACGTCCGATTTGCGTAAACGGCGCGATGTCCTGGTAAAAGAACTGGCCGATTTACAGAAAATGTTTCAGGGAGACGTGGTTATCCGCAGCCATAGTGAACCGGTGCCGCCCACAATGACCGGCCGTCTGCAGGAAGTGATCTACGGTGCCTGGAGTTCCACGGCAGAAATCACCGCAACGCATAAAAAGAATTATCAAATCGCCAGCGAAGAATTTGAAATGGCCTACAAGAAACTTATAAAACTACAGGAAGATTGGCGGAGCCTTGTCCATGATGCGGATTTAAAAGGTCTGCCCATGGTGCCGGGGGAATTGCCCGCCTGGCCGCTGAAATAGCACGGGGCGGAAATAAAAATATGCACATATTCCTATGGAAAAGTGTAATGCATTACATTTATTCCTATGAAAAAATGTAATGCATCGCGTTTATTCCTATGAAAAATTGCAAAAAAAGTTATATTTCGTTATTTTTCCGCAGAATAACACAAAGCGGTCTGGAAAATGAAACGAAAAATATATGATGAATTGCTGCGATGGAAAGACAAGCCACGGCGTAAACCCTTATTGTTGCAGGGCGCCCGACAGGTTGGGAAAACGTATTGCCTGGAACAGTTGGGCCAAAAGGCTTTTCCGGATTATCACCTCTTTGATTTTATGGAAAATCCGGCTTTATGCAAAGTTTTTGATGCGGATTTCCATCCGGACAGAATCCTGAGGGATTTAGGTCTGCTTATTGACAAGCAGATAGAAGCGGAAAGGGAGCTGATTATATTTGATGAAATTCAGCAATGTCCCCGGGCCTTGACCGCGCTGAAATATTTTGCACAACAGAAGCCCCGGGCATACATAGCAGCCTCAGGTTCCTTGCTTGGTGTGGAGTTGAGCAGTGAACCCTTTCCGGTTGGTAAAATTAACCGCTACCGGCTTTATCCGATGGATTTTGATGAATTTTTGTCTGCGATGGGTCAGGAGCGTCTGATCAAACATTTAAGTTCTGTTTCTGCCGGGCAACCCGTCACTGAACCCGTGCATCAAAAAATCTGGCAGTATTTTAAATATTTTATGATCACGGGTGGTCTTCCCGAAGTGGTAAAAGTTTTTCGGACAAAGAGGGAATCGCTGGCTATGGCATTCAATGAAGTCCGAAAGCTGCAAAAAGAACTTTTGCAGGATTATAAAGATGACATGGCCAAACATTCGGGAAAAATAAAGTCGGTCAAAATATCTGCTGTGTTTAATAATGTGCCCGTGCAGCTTGCAAGGGAAAACCGGGGAAACAAAAAATTTGTTTTTAAAGATGTGTTGCCCAATGCGTCACGATATGCTTCGCTTGAGGGGCCAATTGAATGGCTGATAAAAGCAGGATTGATAATAAAAGTACCGATATGCAACAATGCCGGATTGCCTTTGCAGGCTTACACAGATGAAAAACGTTTTAAGCTCTATCTTTTTGATGTTGGCATTCTCGGCTGCATGGTCGATCTTTCGCCCAAAACGGTTCATGCCTACGACTACGGTTCCTATAAGGGATATTTTGCTGAAAACATTGTGTTGACGGAGTTGATGAAAAAGTGGGATGGAGGTATTTACTCCTGGAACCGCAATAGTTCGGAAATTGAATTTTTAATGGAGTATGAAGGCCGGGTTGTTCCCATCGAGGTCAAGGCGGGCATAAGCAGCAAGGCAAAAAGTTTGAAGGTTTTTAATGAACGCTATGCGCCGCGGGATGCGGTTTTGTTGAGCGGTAGGCCCATGCTGCCTAAAAAAGGCAATCTCCTGCAAATACCATTGTATATGGCTTCAAAATTTCATTTGTTGGTATGAGCCTAATGATTTAATATAGCTGAATAATTACTATAAAGAAATGATTACTGTTCAGCTGATAAAGACAAAAATGGAACCATGGCAACTTACGGCTAAACAAGATTTTATAAATTAACCGCTAAGGCGCGGGGCCGCAAAGAAAAACAATAAAAACTTAGCGGCTTTGCGACTTTGCGGTAAAAATAAACTCAGATAAATCTTATTTTTAAACACATTTTTAAGTAGAAC
>CAYWBI010000192.1:0-7086 GCA_964456445.1 uncultured Calditrichaceae bacterium | reverse complement strand
TAATAATTTAAAAAGCCATCAATCGGGAGATAAATTTTAGCTATGCCTTTATATATGGATATTCATAAAGTTGAGTCCGACAATTTTACGGTAGAAGACGTTGTTAAAGCGCATATGCAAGATTTGGCCATTCAAGAAAAATTCGGCGTCATTCAGATAAAATATTGGGTGAATGAAAGAGCAAAAACCATTTTCTGTCTGATGGCCGGGCCCGATAGGGATGCGTGCCACCTGGTTCATAAGGAATCTCATGGCGGTACAGCCTGTAATATTATCGAGGTCGCGGATGATGAATACAATCTTTACTTAGGTTCGGGGACAAGCGTCAACGACCTGGCTTATACTGTTTCCGGTGAGCTCGATACGGGTTATCGTACCATCCTTTTGATAAGCATGATTGATTTGACTGGTAAATTTGGCCATTACCGTAATGAAATTCAAAGACTGATATCCCAGTATAAAGGAATGCCAATTCTACAACCAGGCGATGAAATTATGGTTTCCTTCGTTTCTGCTTCAAACGCTATATCATGTGCTTTGTTAACCCATAAAATTTTAAACACGGTTCCAGATAATTATGAATTTACCATGGCCTTGGCCAGTGGAAAACCCGTTGATGAGCAAGGAAACAAATTATTTGGAGAAACAAAGAAAAAAGTAAAACATTTGTGCGAGCTGGGGGTAAAAAATACGATATTCCTTGATTCTGGGACAAAAGCGCTTTCGGCAAAAGAACCGGTTTCCCCTAAAACCGGATCAAAGGATTTTAGAATTGTGCAAGACGACGACTTCGTTTTCTTGTCACAATTATACGATATTTTTAATAAAAACTTAGAAAATCCGGATTTTAATTGTGAGAAACTGCATATTGAAATAGGGTTAAGCCGATCTCAAGCGTATCGAAAAATAAAGTCACTGACAGGCTTTGCCCCAAATAAACTCCTTCAGGAATGGCGTTTGCGTCATTCCTTAAAAGCCCTCAAACATACCCGTGCGACAATTGCTGAAATAGCATTTTCTTCCGGCTTTAACAGCCCCACCTATTTTAGCAGAGTATTCCGAAGAAGATTTGTAATAACCCCCACCTCTTTTGTGAAAACAATATAAAATTTGCCCGCTGCCCCGTATAAATGAACAAAATGTACCAGATTTTGAACGAATTTTAATATTATTCGGAATCAAATCCCCTTAATGTTATTTCAATGGAATTCCAAAATATTTAGTTGTCCATAATAAAAATAACAAAAATCGGTTCATTTATCAGGGGAGATTTACAATGAAAAAAATTATAAACGATCTGACGCCTACGGTGATTGAAACATTTGCCTCGCAATTAAGAGGCCGGATTGTATTGCCTGCAGATTCGGACTATGAATCCGAATGCAAGGTCTATAACGGGATGATAAAGAAACATCCCGGGATGATCGTGAAATGTGTGGATGTGGCTGATGTGATCGCTTCTGTAAATTTTGGCAGAGAAAATAATTTATTGATTGCCGTACGCGGTGGCGGTCACAATGGTGGCGGCTTAGGATTGTGTAACGATGGCTTAGTGATCGATTTATCAGGTCTTAAATTTGTCCGTGTGAATGTTGCTAATAGTACCGTAAGGGTTGGCGGGGGAAATATTTGGGGGGAGGTCGATCATGCCACACATCCCTTTGGACTGGCCGTTCCGGCAGGGATAATTTCCACAACAGGCGTCGGCGGATTGACCCTTGGCGGTGGCGTTGGGCATTTATCGCGCAAATACGGGCTTACTATTGATAATCTACTGGAAGCCGATATGGTTTTGGCCGACGGTTCGTTTGTTACGGTTAATGCAAAACAAAACAGCGATCTATTTTGGGCGATACGTGGTGGTGGCGGCAATTTTGGGATCGTTACATCTTTTAAATTCCAGGCCCATCCTGTAAAAAGCGTTTTTGGCGGGCCTACGCTTTGGCCCATTGAAAAAACAGAAGAAATTATGGCCTGGTATCATCAATTTATAAATAATGCACCGGATGATCTGAATGGTTTTATCGCAACCATGATTATTCCGGGGCCACCCTTCCCGGATCATTTACATAACAAGCAATTCTGTGGGATTATATGGTGTTATTCAGGAGATATGGCAAATGCGGAAGATGTTTTCAAGCCGATCCTGGCAAAGAATCCACTTTTCGAACATGTTGGCGAAATGCCTTATCCTTCCATCCAAACCTTGTTTGACGGGCTGATGCCGCCGGGCATGCAATGGTATTGGAGAGCTGACTTCTTTAATGAATTAGGCCCTGAAATCAGGGCACAGCATTTAAAATACGGCTCAAACATCCCAACGCCGCTTTCGCAAATGCACCTGTATCCAATTAGCGGGGCCGCAAGCCGGGTTGGGAACGAAGAAACACCCTGGGCTTACAGAGATGCAAAATATGCCGGGGTCATTGTGGGCGTTGACCCTAATCCGAAAAACGCGGATAAAATCACCAAATGGTGTAAAGATTACTGGGAAGCATTGCATGATTATTCCGCCGGTGGCGCTTATTCAAATTTTATGATGGATGAAGGACAGGAACGCGTTCAAAAAAGTTACAAGCAAAATTACAAGCGATTAACACACATAAAAAAGAAATACGATCCCAATAACCTGTTCAGAGTGAATCAAAATATTAAGCCGGGTAATTGATTTCAACTTTACCAGATCAGAAAAACAAATCTTTTAAAGAGACAGGAGCATGATATGAATGATAACTCTAATTTTTTAGTTAACCCTACTTGGTTAAAAGAACACTTGCAAGATGACAATCTGGTAATTGTTGATTGTCAATGGGATGTAAACGCATATATCCGGGCACACATACCGGGAGCACTTATCCGGCCCGGCCACCCCTATATAAAATCGGAGAAAGATGGTGAGCCTACGAAATACTTACCCACGGAGCAGGAATTTTTAAAATTGGTGCAATCTCTGGGCATTACCAATGAAACAGAAGTCATCTGTTACGATGAATGGGATAACCATTTTGCGACCCGATTATGGTGGCTTTTCTATTACTTTGGACATAAAAAAGTACGTCTTTTGGATGGCGGCTGGCAGGCATGGGTTGCCTCGGGTTTCGCGGTATCTTGTAAATCGGCTAAACCAAAGGCACAAGTAAGTCCCTTTATTATTAACAAAAATACAAAATATAACGTGCAAATGGCAGAGATAATGGCCAATATTGACAATCCCGAATGGCAACCCCTGGATGCGCGAACCAGGCAGGAATTTGAAGGAAAAGATCTGCGTGGCAACAAACGGGCGGGACATATTAAGGGCGCCTTACACCTGGAATGGAATTCGTTGCTTGAAGCAAATAAGTCAGATGGGGTTAATTACTTTAAATCCCCTAAAGATATGCGGGCCATGCTCGATGAAATTGGTCTGATTACAGAAAAAACAATCGCTGTTTATTGCCAGGCAGGAATTCGCGCAAGCTTTTTGGCGTTTTGTTTGGAAATGCTCGGTTATCCGAAGGTGAGACTCTATGATGGCTCCATGTGTGAATGGGCCAATGAAAATCATACCATCCTTGAAGCGGCCTAAACTTTTATTGATTGCGGCTAAACGGATGAAATGGATTCTTTGGAAAACTAAGATAAGCACATTCTTCTGATATAAAGATAAGAATTCAGAAAAATCAAAAATACACAGATCATGGAAATTGTAAATGTCTGATTTATCAAAAGGAACCTTATGGCTAATCATATAAAAATTGCCACAGCTCAGCTTGCGCCGGTTTATTTAAACAAAGAAAAAACGATTGACAAGGCCTGTGCGGCGATCGATGAGGCCGCTAAAGCCGGCGCAGAGCTTATTGTATTTCCCGAGGTGTTTATTTCCGGTTACCCGGATTGGGTTTGGCTGCTCCCAAACAGCCAGGGGACGGATCTGTATCTCAAATTGGTGGAGAATGCCGTATCCATTCCGGATAAGGCGACAGACCGCTTATGCAAGGCGGCGAAATCGGCCAGGATCAATGTTGTAATGGGCATGAGTGAAAAAAACGCGGAGACAAGCAGCGCCAGCCTTTATAACACGCTTTTATTTATCGACAAAAACGGTGACATCTTAGGAAAACACCGCAAGCTCGTTCCAACCGGCGGCGAGCGGATGGTCTGGGCCCAAAGCGATAAAGGTACATTTGAGGCCTACGATACATCCGTCGGGAAACTCGGCGGCCTTATTTGCTGGGAAAATTTTATGCCCCTTGCCCGTACCGCCATGTATGAGCAGGGGACACAGGTGTATGTTGCCCCGACCTGGGATAAAAGTCCAAACTGGATAACCAGCATGCAACATATTGCGCGCGAAGGCGGCATGTTTGTGGTCAGCGCTTGTATGGCCATAAAAATGGATGACATACCGGATGAATATGATTTTAAGAAACTCTATCCGGAAGGCCGGGAATGGATAAATATTGGCAATAGCTGTATTGTTGCCCCAAATGGTAAAATTATTGCCGGACCATTGGAAGCAAAAGAAGGCCTCCTTTATGCGGATATAAACTTACAGGATATTATTGCAGCAAAACGCATGTTTGATGCCGTCGGCCACTATGCACGGCCGGATGTGTTTGAGTTCAGCGTCAAGCCAAAAAAATCTGTTTAACCCGTAGTTGAAAATTTTATAATTGACCGTCGTCCGCTGTTTTGCGTCCACAGGGCTAAAAAAATATGCGAAAAATAGGCGCTGAAAAGGTATTACCTTACGGGACGTTTAGCATGGGTACACACCGATTTGTCCGAAGGCGTATTACTATCAAACAAATAAGAAATTGTTAACCGGATAGAAAAACCGCTCTTTCCGGTAAAGCATTCATCCGTACAAATTATTAAGAACGCAATATTTGCAGAAGAAAATCAAATTTTAAGCTATCGTCTTTGCTGCGATGCGTGAAGAGATATTTTTTATTAAAAACGATCCTTTCTTCCTCAGCACCATACGGAATATTAATCGGGGTTATGGCCGGACAACGTCCCCTTTTAAGCAAGTGTACCCTTTGAATTTCATTCATAATGCTTTTCTTCCTTGAATAGCCCCGCGATTTATCCCGGGGACGAACGGACCGATTGATTCATCGGGGCTTTAACCCCTGAAGTTGTCGGGCTCCCCTCCATTTATCGTTAAATTCTGAAACACCGGAAACCAGGCACGTGGCAATTACGACGGCCCGTTGTGCCCCGCGCCCCGGCGACGTGACCGTAAATAAATTTTGTCCGAGCGGGTAAAATTGCTTGCATTCAGGAAAAAGAAACCCTATCTTTATAAAGTAATCACTTACTTACATACGAATTATGAAACGACAACCAACGGCCATACGCCGGGAACAAATAAAAAAAGCAGTATTGGAAATCCTTTCCACCGACGGGCTGCATCAGGTATCCACGCGGGCGCTGGCCAAAAAGGTCGGCCTAAGCGAAGGCGCCCTGTTCCGCCATTTTACAAGCAAAAAAGCCATTATGGTTTCCATCATGGAAGATATTCAAAACGATCTTATCGCCGATCTGGAACGGATTGCCCATAAACAAACCTCCGCAGCAGAACGGCTGAATGAATTTTTATGCGCCCATGTCAGCTATCTTGTAAAAAACAAGGGCGTCACCATTTTACTCTTTTCCGAAGCCACTCACCTGAATGATAAGGAACTAAAAAACTACCTGCATACAACACTGAACAAACAGCGGGAATTTATCAGCAAAATCCTTCACGACGGTATTGAAGAAGGTTTGTGGAGCCCTGAGCTAAAAGTGGAAAACGTCGCCCGTCTCTATCTCGGCATCCCGATCACCTATAACATTGAGATGGTGCTTAATCCGAAAAACTTTGCCACTGATGATTTTTGTAAAAATATGCTGTGTTTGTTAAACCGGCTTTTAAAAAAGTAAAAAATTTTACACATATATGCAAGTACACGTTTACTTACATGAAAGGATACAGTTATGTTAAAAAAAATATTGGTACCCGTTGATTTTTCTGAACACACTCAAAAATCACTTGAATACCTGCTCCAACTAGCCCCCTGTGGCCTGGAAGAAGTCCATCTCTTGCACGTAATCGATACGCGCGTCCTAGCCGATTCGGCCATGATGTTTGAAGAAGCGCTGGACGAAGAACGCTTACTCGCAACTTGTAAGAACAATGCGATAGTTAAACTTGAAAAAATCAGCAGGGAGCTTTCAGGTAAAGGTTTTAAAGTTGGTTTTGAAATTCTTGAGGGTGTGCCCTTTTCGGTGATCCTTAAAGAAGCACGCCATCCCGACGTTTCGCTGATCCTGTTGGGGCACAAGGGCCATAATCTGGCCGAGGAATTGCTGATGGGCAGTACGGCGGAAAAGGTGGTACGCAAATCATCCAAAGCCGTTTTGCTGACACGCTAAGGGGAAGCGGCGTGGAGGCCCGGCACGCCACTGTAAGCGACAAGCGGGTGCTTTTACAAATCTTGCTAAAAAATGGTTCACAGTTTGCGAACCACCCAAAATAAAACAACCGAAAACCGAAACAAGGAAACTGTTATGTTTTACACTCTTATCGCTGTTATTATTTTTGCCGCTTCATTTTTATTTGCCATGCTTGGGCTTGGCGGAGGTATGGTTTATGTGCCCGTTTTAAAATGGGCCGGATTTTCCGTAAAGGAAGTGGCCATCCCACTGGGTCTGTTATTGAATGGTCTGAACACCCTTCTCGCACTTATCCCTTACGCCCGTAAAAAGCTGGTGGATTGGAAGGGCGGATCGGCAATGGCCGCGGCAGCCTTTACACTGGCGCCGGTTGGTGCCTATACGGCACAGTATGTCCCGGTCCACACATTGCTCATCCTTTTTGCCTTTGCCGTTTTTGTTGCGGCAGTACGCATGGTCTTTTTTGCCCGCCAAGGCGAACCCGAAACGATCATGAGTTTAAAAAAACGTAGCCTGATTGGGCTTTTTGTCGGTGGTTTTGCCGGATTCATGGGCGGTATGCTCGGCCTGGGCGGCGGTTTTATCATCGCGCCAATTTTAATGTGGATGGGTTACCGCACCAAGGAAGCCGCGGCTACAACGGCCTTCGTGGTTACCTTTTCA
>CAYWBI010000191.1:0-7092 GCA_964456445.1 uncultured Calditrichaceae bacterium | reverse complement strand
ACTGACAAGAAAAAATAAGAAATTTTATGTCTCGTTACGCAGAAATTCTGAAACTAGTCCCGAGTACTCGGGACTCAAACAGTCAGATTTTTTTTGCTTCACTCGCCAAAATTTCTATTATTTTTTCTTGAAGGTCCTTTATGCAATTATAACCGGACACTTATGACGGGTAAAATAAACAAACCCTATTTCAAATTGGCCGAGATATACGACCAGGTTATGGAGCATGTTGATTATAAAGCATGGTCGGCTTATGTTTTAAAATTGGCCCGTCAAAAGAACACGGCTATTCGGCGGGTGATCGATCTGTCCTGTGGTACCGGTCAGCATTTGCAATGTTTTGATGCACAACTTGAGCTGTTCGGTGCTGACAAATCTTTTGAAATGGTATATCAGGCACGTAAAAAAGAATATCCTCGGGCACCAGGGCTTTTTGTACAAGCCGCGCCACATCTTGCCGTTAAGAAAAACACCTTTGATTTGGTAACAATGTTGTATGATTCTATAAATTATATCCATGATAAAAACGAAATTGCGATACTGATGGATGAAGTTTCACGAGTGCTTAAGCCGGGCGGACTTTTTGTTTTTGATGTGGTCACAGAAGATGCATTATTGATGCATATGGACGATTATCTCGAAACAAATACCTGGGATGGACAAGCCTACCAGCGAAAAGCATGGTATGTTCCCCGGGAAAAAGTGCAATATAATATATTTAGTTTGTATTTTAATGGTGAGATGCATCAGGAAGTGCATAAACAGAGAATTCGCACGCTGAATGAATGGCAACAGTTGACAGGCATCCGCTTTAATTTGGATGCAGCCTATGCGGACTTTTCACTTGAGCCCGCGAGTGATTCCAGCACACGCATCCACTTTTTGTGCAGCAAAAAAGACTATGATTGAATTTTATAATGTAAAAACCACCATCGATAATAAAGTGGTTTTGGATGGTATTACCTTCAGGATCCTTCCCGGTGAGTTCGTTTTTTTAACCGGTCCAAGCGGTGCGGGAAAATCCACCATACTGCGGCACATTTATATGGATATATTTCCGGACGAAGGCATGGTGATCGTGGAAAATTTCAGTTCTGCCAAAATAATCGAAAAAGAAATACCCCTTCTCCGCCGTAAAATAGGGGTGATTTTCCAGGATTTCAAATTGTTGAACGATCGTTCGGTTTATGAGAATGTAGCATTGGCTTTAAGGGTTACCGGCGCCCATTCCAAGGATATACGCCGTAAAGTAACCCGTGTATTGGCTGAAGTGAACTTAGGCCAAAAACGCAATCAAGTACCGGGAACATTGTCCGGTGGCGAAAAACAACGTGTGGCGATTGCCCGGGCAATTATAAATGACCCATTTATCATTCTTGCCGATGAGCCCACCGGCAATCTTGACAAAGTATCAGCCATGGAGATTTTGCAGATTCTGGAAAAGATAAATAAACAGGGAACGGCCATCTTAATGGCAACGCACTCGGAGACGATATTAAACCGCTTTAAACATAAAAAAATTCAAATAGCAGATGGGGATTTAAGTTGATATGAACTTTTGGTTTTCGGTAAAAGAAGGAATGAAGGGGTTTCGTCGTGCCCGGCTTTCATCATTCATCACCTTTTCATCACTCGCTCTTTCCCTTTTCCTGTTATCTATTTTCATCCTGCTGGCACAAAATGTCGGGAAATGGGCAGAGGGGATACGGGGCAAGGCGGAAATAGAAGCATTTTTAAAACCGGCGACCTCCCCGGCCCTGGCCGCGGCGGTTCAAAATGAAATACGCCGGATAAAAGGCGTTCTGAAAAGTGAATATATTTCTAAGGAAATAGCGGCCCGGCGTTTTAAGCAGGAATTTGGACGGGACATTTATCAGATTTACGGATCCAATCCGTTGCCGACATCAATCAGGATTACTTTTAAAAAGGACTACCGGAAGGGTGAAAAAATTGAAGGGATTATTGCACAGATAAAAAAAATCCGTTTTGTGGATGATGTGGCTTATGAAGCGGGCTTACTGGCGCTGTTGGATAAATACCTGATGTTGGTTTATCTCGTGGGTTTTGCCTTTTTACTTATACTCTTTATTGTAACGGTTACAATGTTACATAATACTATACGCCTGACAATTTTCGCCCGTAAGGACATTATTGAAATTATGAAGCTGGTGGGGGCCACAAAAAAATTCATCAAACGCCCTTTTATAATCGAAGGCCTTCTTCAGGGGACAATAGGTGCGCTTGCTGCAGGCCTTTTATTGTATGGCTTAATTGAAGCCGTAAAAACCTATTTATACCCATCCGTTTTTTATAGCGTCTATATTTTTTATGAAATTTTTTTTGCAGGCATATTGCTTGGATATTTGTCCAGCCGCTCAAGCGTTATGAAGTATTTGGACATGTTTTAAAAATTTTGACTCACACCCCGTTAATACATAACTTTACTAACTGTATTCAAAGTAACCATGAGTAATAATTTGCATCTATATCAACGTATTTTGGTTGATTTAAAATTTAACAATGGTAGGAAAAATGAAAAAAGAAGAAATAAAAGAAAGTACTGAAGAATTGGAATCCAAAGAGAAAACGACGCGAAGAAACCGGAAAAAAGAACCACTTTCCCGCAAAGAAAAGACACTTGAAAAAAAAGTTCAAGCCTTAGAAGCGGAAAATGCAAAGCTAAAAGAAGATGTTGAGAAAATCCGGGATCAGTTATTAAGGCAAGTTGCGGAATTTGACAACTATAAACGTCGCTCGGAGAAGGAATATCTTGTAAACATCGAGATGGCCAGCAGGGAACTGATAGAAGAATTGATTCCGGTTATTGATGATTTTGAACGCTCCATTCAGCATGCGGAAAAAGACAACGAGAAATCCCCCATGCTTGAAGGCGTAAAAATGATTTACAAGAACCTTTTAAATGTGATGAAAAAGCGTGGCCTTATGGAAATTGAAGCTGTCGGCAAAGAGTTTAATCCGGATGAACATAATGCCTTGTTGCAAATGGATTCCGACGAGTATGATAGCGGTTATGTTGTAGATCAACACGCAAAAGGATATAAATTAAGGGATAGGGTCATTCGTCATTCGCAGGTTATTGTTGCAAAATAAGGGAAAATATGTCGAAAAGAGATTACTATGAAGTACTGGGTGTTTCCAAGGGAACATCCAAGGACGAAATAAAAAAAGCATATCGAAAACTGGCAATGAAATACCATCCGGATAAAAATCCGGGGGATAAGACTGCCGAAGAAAAATTTAAAGAAGTAGCAGAAGCTTACTCAATATTGAGTGATGATCAGAAACGTCAGAAGTATGATCGATTTGGTCATGCCGCTGAAAATATGGGCGGCGGTTTTAGTGGAGGCGACCCTTTTGGATTTGGTGGTGGAGGTATCGATATTTCGGACGCCCTGCGTCAATTTATGGAACAGGGGTTTGGTGGTTTTGGCGATATTTTTGGCGCAGGGTCAACATCATCACGGGGCCATAGACGTGGAACCCGCAAAAAGGGCGGCGATCTGCAAATTCGCCTGAAACTTGACTTAGAAGAGATTGCGACCGGAACCCAAAAGAAAATCAAGGTAAATAAAAAAATTTCTTGTGCAACCTGTAATGCCACAGGGGCTGCAAAATACAGTAAAACCGTAACCTGCCCAACCTGTAAAGGAAGCGGTGAGGTCCGCCAGGTTTCTAATGCTTTGTTTGGACAGTTTGTAAATATTTCTACCTGTCCGAAATGTAAGGGCGAAGGTCAAATAATTGAAAATCCGTGTGGTACCTGCGCCGGTGAAGGCCGGGTGAACGGTACTAAAACCATCGAGATAAATGTTCCCGCGGGCGTGAAAACCGGCAACTATATCCCCCTGAACGGTGAAGGTCATGCCGGACTAAGGGGCGGACCGGCCGGCGACCTGATTGTACATATTGAAGAGAAACCGCATAAGTTGTTTGAACGACGTGGCGATGATGTTATTATGGTACTCCCGATAAGTGTGGCTGATGCGACCCTTGGAGAATCGGTGGAAATTCCGACCCTGACAGGCAAGGCGAAACTGACCGTTGCCCCCGGAACACAACCGGCTAAAATTTTAAGGATGCGCGGCAAGGGAATCCCGCACCTAAATGGAGCAGGTATCGGTGATCAACTGGTTCAAATACAAGTTTATATCCCGGAAAAACTATCGGCAAATGAAAAGAAAATTATGGCGGAATTGAAGGAAAGCGATAATTTTAAACCGGATGAAAATGCAAAGAGAAATATATTTAGCAAATTTAAAGAAGCCTTGAATTTTTAAAAAGTTCCTTTGCTCCAGTTTCTCCGCTGGTTAATTTATCTTTAGGGAAAAAGGTTTAGGTGACTCCGCGGCTTTAGGTGTATTTAATTTGATGGAGCCGTGAAAATCAAATGTTTTCGAAAAACATGATTGTTCTGACACGCTCCGAAAAAAAAGGACTGCTTTTCCTGGCCGGGATTGTTCTGGCAGGTTTCCTTGTTGAGGGGATTCTCCCCTATCAGGAACAAAACAATATTTATGACTATCATCTTGCCGATAGCTTGTTCGACGTGTTGTCTTCCGATACGGCCATGATATCAACCGCCGGAAATATGAAGGTTCCCGGGGGTACTGTTAACGCACAAAAAGCGAAATTAAACCGCGGATTGCCTGTCAATAAAATGGATATAAACCATGCGACCGTCTATCAACTTGTTTTGCTCCCCGGTATCGGGCCAAAAACGGCAAAAAGAATCGTCGATTTTAGAAACAAGAATGGCCCGTTCAGATATTATGATGATTTGCTTAAAATTGAAAGAATCGGCCCAAAGACCCTGAAAAAGCTTAAACCCCTTATTTACCTTGAAAAAGCAGAACCGTAATAAATTGTTCTTAATAATTGTTTTAACTATATTAAGCACTTAATCTAAATTTAGAAAAACTATGAAACGTCGAATTGTTATTCATACAGAATCCCCACTTAAGCCAATTTATTCAAGGGTTGAAATTGAACTTATCCATTATTTGTCGGATGAAATTATTGGTATCATTGACCCGGCCCACAGTGGCCAAAATGTGCAGGATGTGCTGGGGTTTGGGGGCGAGATCCCAATTGCTGCCACGTTGGATGAGTTTTTAACATCAAAACCCAATTTTTTACTTATTGGCCAGTCTGCCTATAAAGGCAATTTTCCCATGGAATGGTATCCCATGGTTATAAAGGCCCTGCAAATGCGTATCAATATTTTAAATGCATTGCATCAACCTTTAAATACCTTAGCTGAATTTGAATTGCTGGCAACAAAGTATAAGGCCAAAATATACGACTTACGAAGCAGTGATGAGGATATCTTAAAATATCGCAAATTGGTCGAAGAAGTTCAGTCCAAAAAAATATTGGTGTCCGCAGCCGGTGACAATGCACAGGAGCTTACGACCGTAGTGGAATTGATTCGTTCCATACATAAAGCCGGTATATCCGCGGATTGGGTGCCAACAAGCTTGTCTGCAAGGCTTATAAAGGGCAAGGGCATTATTGCGGAATCGATGGTTGCCAATCTGATCTCAGGTTATGTGGAGACGGAGTTGGTCGATTTGGACCAGAAATTTGAGTATGTGTTGATCGAAGGCCAGGGGCATATGAATGATCCTGTGCGCAGCGGCGTATTTAGCAGCATATTCCATGGCGCCAATCCGGATACTGTAGTTGCCTGTGTTCTGGCCCCTGCCAAAGATTCAGTCGAAAAAATTTATGACGCCGTGCGCGCGTTTCAAAAAACCATAAACTATTTTTCATCTGCCAGCCTGTTAGCTGTATCTGTCAATACCGGTTTGTTAAACCCCAAAGAGATTGACGCCATTTTGAACAAGGCCTCCGTTTCATTAGGCGTCCCGGTATTTGATCCGCGCTATTCGGTGCCGGATGCGCTGATCAAAGCGATAAAAAACATTAGTAAAATCAATTAACTTAATGTGTCTGCACTTTTTATATAAAACGTGTATGAACTTATCCGGCCAGTATTTTTTTTCGTAAATATAGGGCCGCTTCTTCACCCTTGAGCAACTGGATAATTTTTAAGGCGAAGGGAATAGCTGTTCCCACCCCCCGGCTTGTTAAGAATGGCGGATCGTAAACAGTTTCATCTTCCCTGTAATATTTTTGATCAAACACTTCTTTGTCTGTTGGATAGCTTGTTACTTTATGACCTTTCAATATGCCTGCTGAGTGCAATACTGTGGGAGCGGCACAGATGGCTGCTATAAGAGTGCTTTTACGATCTTTTCTAAGAAATTCCCTAACCTGTATGGATGCTTTTAAATTGTTTGCGCCGGGTTGTCCACCCGGCAGAATGATTACATCAAACTCTTTCTCCATTTCAAGGTTAAGTTGCGAATCGGTCTGTATGGAAATATTATGCGCGCCTTGTACCATTTTCCCGGTGTTTATCGAAACGGTTGTGGTTGCTATTCCCGCGCGTCTTAAGATATCAATAACCGTAATCGCTTCTATTTCTTCAAAACCTTTTGCGAGAAGCACAATGGCTGTTTTCATATCGTCTTCCTATAAATATTTTTAACTAATGATTATATTTTCTAATTTTTAGACCAACAAAAGAAATATGGACAGCCGCATGACACGAGCTTATTTTATATCCGATTTACATATCGGGGCATCGGACGATAAAGCCGACTATGACAGACAGGAAAAGCTTGTCCGTTTTTTAAATACTATCAAAACCGAAGCCACACACCTGTTTTTCGTTGGTGATTTTTTTGATTTTTGGTTTGAGTATAACTATGTGATTCCCAAGAAGTATTTTAATGTTCTGGCGGAATTAAAGCAACTCAGCGGTCTGGGTATCGAGATGCATTATCTCGCGGGGAACCATGATTTTTATCTTGGACGGTTTTTTGACAATTATTTAAATATCGGGACTCATCCGAATGAATATACTTTTAAACTAAACGAAAAGAACTTTTATGTATGGCATGGCGACGGTCTGGCCGCAAAAGATGGCGGATATCGTTTTGTAAAAAGAATTATGCGCAACCGCTGGAATTTAAAGTTTTTTCGCTTATTGCACCCGGATTTTGG
>CAYWBI010000190.1:0-7155 GCA_964456445.1 uncultured Calditrichaceae bacterium | reverse complement strand
TAATATACAATAACTTGGGACACCTTTCATTTTTTTTACTTTAGATATTTAGGTACTAATTACTAATTCTCTCGCACTGCCAATTATTTAAAAAATGAAAAACGTAATCAAAAAGCACGAAAAGCGTTTTTCTTCGTGCCTTATGTGTTCTCGCGGTAAAACGTTTTGCCAAGGGCCGGCAAGATTTCTCACCCCGGATTGCACTAACAGATATTTCCCGGTTTGGGAGGTGGGACGATAGCTAGCCTTACAAAGTAAAAGAATATAATCCCCTCCCTGAACTTGCCAAAAGTTTTTCTTTTATCTAAGTCCTTTTTGCTTATATTTTTTCACGGACACAATTACAGAAAACACACTTCCTTACTCAACACAGGTACAGTCATGCAAAGGATTAAATATCTTCTTGTTTTATTATTCTTAACCGCTACCATTAATTTTGCCCAAACACCGGATCTGCATTTTTCCGCGCTTGTGGTGGATATGCACGCGGATGTTTTGGAAAGCTATTTGAGTACCGGAAGGGACGTCGGGCATTTTTCCCGGCAGGGCATGGTCGATTTAGACCGCTTAAAAATGGGTGGGGTGGACGCCCAGTTTTTTGTCCTGTGGCCGGACCCCGATCAAAAAAACGAGAGGGGAATGTATGATCAGGCCGTGCGGGCGCTGGATACGCTGGATGCCATTATTGACCGCAACCCACAACGCATTGCGCTGTGCCGTACGCCGGGGCAGATTGAAAAAACGGTGGCACAAAATAAAATTGCCGCATTGATTGCCCTTGAAGGGGGCAGCGCCATTGAAGATGATTTGAATAAAATCGATTATTTTTACAAGCGGGGCATGCGTTATCTCGGGCTTACCTGGAACGATAGCCCCTCCTGGGCCAGCAGCGCCCTGGATGAAACCACGCCGGGCTGGAAAGGGCACAGGGGGTTAAATGATTTTGGCCGGCGCGTCGTTCGTCAGCTAAATGATCTTGGCGTTCTGGTGGACGTTTCGCATAGCGGCGAACAAACCTTTTATGATGTGTTGCAAACCTCCACAAAACCCGTAATTGCTTCCCATTCATCGGTATATGCCATTTGTCCTCATTTTCGGAATTTAAAAGATGATCAAATACGGGCATTGGCAAAAAACGGGGGCGTTATGTTTATCAATTTTTATCCATCCTATCTGGTAAAAGGATTTGACCGTATTTATCAGCGGGCGCGCAAACGGGCGACCGTCCTACAGGATTCACTGAAAAAGGTACACAGCGCAGAAAAGTTTGATCGCGCCGCATATATCATGTCAAAAATAAGCGGGATTTATCCCGATGTTAAAACGGTCGTTGATCATATTGATTATGTTGTAAAATTGGTAGGGGATGATTATGTGGGGCTGGGGTCGGATTTTGACGGTATCCCGATTGCGCCGCACGGCTTGCGCGATGTGTCCAAAATGCCCGCCATAACAACCGAGTTGCTGCGGCGGGGCTATTCGGAAACTTCGATAAAAAAAATATTAGGCGGAAATTTTATGCGTGTCTTTAAGGCTGTTGTCCGTTAGCCGTTATTTCTGTTCCAGCAGGATAAAATCACCGAGAATATGCGCTGTTTCGTCTAATTCAATATCTTTCTTTTTGGTGGTTTTATCTTTTTTTCCGGACACATCCTTTTTTTCGTCTTTCTTCAGCTTATCCCGCTCGGCTTTACGTTTTTCAAGATTTAGTGAAAACAAGCGTTCGTGGTCATGTTTTTTCTCTGCGTTTATCTCACGGCGATATTCAATATAAGCCGCATTCTGCCCCATGCGGATTTGATGGTTTATTTTTAGCGTTTTTATATCCTCCGGGATTTCAGGGTCTTCTTCGCTGTGTGGAACGGGGTTTATTTGATCCCAGCGCAGGGCATTTTTATTGGAGCTTTCGCCAACTTCCTTGTGTTCAAAACGCGATGGCAGGGAAATGTCCGGTATCACACCTTTATGCTGTGTGCTTCCGCCACTGATCCGGTAAAACTTGGCAATGGTTAATTTTATTTGGCCGTACTTATACTTCGTACCGGGAAAATAGCGGTTAAGATCGGCCATGTTTTGCACGGTACCTTTGCCATAGGTCTGGGTCCCGATTATTGGTCCGCGTTTATAATCCTGAATAGCGGCTGCAAAAATTTCCGAGGCGGAGGCGCTAAACTGATTTACCAGCACCACAAGCGGGCCGTCATAGGCTACCTGCGGATCTTTATCTTCTTCAATTTTTACCCGTCCATCGGTATTTCTCACCTGCACCACCGGGCCCTGTGGGATAAATAGTCCGGTCAGGCTTATGGCTTCGGAGAGGTATCCGCCACCGTCGTTGCGTAAATCCAAAACAAGACCGTCCACCTTTTGACCTTTTAATTTTTTTAACAGCCGGATTACATCGTGAGTTGTGCTGTTGTAGTTGGGGTCCCCCTTGCGCAGGGCGTCATAATCCATATAAAACGCGGGAATTTTTATTACCCCAAGGGTCAGGTCCTTGCCCTGTGCTTTAATATGCAGTGTATCGCTTTTGGCGGCGCTGTCCTCAAGTTTTACTTTTTCACGCGTTATGGTTATTATTTCCGCGTCGGCCAGCATGTCGGTTGCATTATGTAATATCTGCAAGCGTACCTGTGTACCTTTTTTTCCACGGATAAGCTGAACCACATCATCAATTCGCCAATTAATTACATCAACAAGTTCACCTTTTGAGCCCTGCCCCACACCAACGATATAATCGTTTGCTTTTAACCGTCCGTCTTTATCGGCAGGCCCGCCGGTTATAATTTCGATTACTTTTGTGTATTCATCTTCTGTGGTCAGACGCGCGCCGATACCTTCCAGTGATTGCCGCATGCGGATATTAAAATCATCTTTTGCCTTTGGCGAAAAATAATTTGTATGCGGATCAAACACCTCGGAGAGGGCATTTAAATAAACCTGGACAACGTCTTCGCTTTGGGTTTGACTCAGACGCCGTTCGAAATTTGTATAGCGCTTGGTAAGAATTTCAATTATTTTTTCATCTTTTTTACCGGAAAGTTTTAAACTAAGCACCTCGTTTTTTAACCGTTTACGCCAAATTTGATCCAAAGCCCCGGAATCCGGGGCCCAGTCAAGACTGTCCCGGTAGGGGCGGTAATACTCATCTTTTGTAAAATCAAAGGGTTTTTTCAGGCGGGCAAAAACATAGTGCAGCCGCTGGACCAATCGTTTCTGAAAACGGTTGTATATTGTAAATGCGGGTTTCAGTTCGCCCCTTAAAAGATATTGGTCAAAATTATCCTTGTAAGCGTCAAATTCATCAATATCACTTTTTATAAAATAGCTCTTGTTCCGATCGAGCATTTTTATATAATTGTCGTACAATGTTTCCGACAGGCTGTCATCCAACTGAACCACTTTATAATGGTTTTTTAACAGGAGATGACTTACCAGTTGAACCACACGTGGATGCTGGGGTTCGGGAACAAGTTTTTTGAATTCAATTTTTTTATCGGCAAAGAGAAAACTGTTTATCAGAAAAATTAATGCTAAGAAGAAACGAATATTCATGTGACACCATATTTTATTTTAGATGAAGGTGTGTAAACGGTCAGTTGTTTAAAATGTTTCGATCAATTTCAATCGGTCTGTTTGTATGAAAGCTTTATTTATACAATCCATAAAGGTAACAATCAAATAAAAATTACTGTAAAAGGTAGAGGATATTTTATACATCCGGATGTACAAGCCCCATATTTGGACAAAGAATTTTCAATACCAAAGATTACTGTAACTTTTTTCAAGGGTTACCGTAAGACTAAGAAGGTAAAAATTTGGAGGGGTCATGAAAGTAAAAATACTATTTGTCGTATTTACAATCCTGTTTTCCATCTCTACCCATCTATACGCACAGGATTCATCTTCAGATTTTAAGCGGGTTGAAAAGGAGGCTTATGGAAAATACATTCAAAATCCATCACGCCAGGAATTCCGTTTTACTGAAGATACCGTTATAAAAGAAGATGAAACCATCGATGGAAATGTAATTGTATCCAGGGCCAATCTGACCATAAAGGGCAAGGTACACGGTGATATACTTGTTCTGTTTGGTTCGGTTAAAATTAAGGATGCCGCCCAGGTTGATGGCAATGTAACAACGGTGAACGGACGCATCCATCAGGCGAGAAATTCCTTTATAAGTGGCAACCAGGTGGAAACCAGCCCAAAAAACTTTGACGTTAGCGACTCGGAGGCGTATTCATGGCAATATGGCTGGCCGGAGTATGAAGGGCACAGCACCCTGCCTCTGCGCAAAATCCATGATAATGCGCTTGTACGTTATAACCGGGTACAGGGATTGTTCCTTGGCGCCAAAGTTCCAAAATATATCGGTGGGAAGCATAACTATTTTACGCTGCATGGTTTTGCGGGATATGGTTTTATGGAAGAACAATGGCGTTATGAGCTGGGCATCGACCGCTGGCTGTTCAACCAAAAAGACTACCGGTTTGAAGTTGGCGGGAAGTTATATGATCTAACCGATACACGCGATAATTGGTTGCTTTCTTCTACGGAAAACAGCTTATCTGCCTTTTTTCTAAAAGAAGATTATCATGATTTTTATCGTCGTAGCGGTTTTGAACTACATGCCAGTCAAAATCTTACGGTTTTTCTAAAAGGAACAGTGTCGTATCGGAACGACAGATATGAATCACTGGCTAAACATGCCGAGTGGGCTTTGTTTTCCCAGGGCAAGACATTTCGGGAAAATCCCTTTATTGACGATGGGCGTATGCGGAGTGTATATGGGGAATTGTATCTTGATACCCGTGACAACCCAATCAACCCATCCAATGGATGGTATGCCCGGGCAGGGCTTGAAGTATCTTCAAAAAACGGCTTAAACAGCGATTTTTCGTTTAATCAATATCAAGTGGAGATTCGCCGGTATCAGAAATTCGGTTATAATGAAAGGCTCGACATGCGTCTAATGGCCGGATCTGCAGAAGGCGTCCTGCCTCTCCAGAAGGAATTTCAGCTTGGCGGGATGAGCACGCTTCGCGGCTATAACTATAAATCCTTTCGCGGCAACCGCATGCTGTTGTTAAACCTTGAATACAATCTCAATCCTAAGGTGTTTTCATCGGATTTTCTGTTTTTCGACAATATCAATTATATTGTTTTATTTGATGCGGGCAAGGCCTGGCAAGCAGACCCGCAAAGGGACGATAAGTGGTATGAGGGATTCTCCCGCTTAAAACTTAATGATATCAAGACAGATATCGGTTTGGCATTGTCTTTTAAGCACGGGAAGTACCGGCTGAGTTTTGCCAAGCGGCTGGATAATGGCGCCAGGCCCATTATATTTTCATTCAGAATGGTAAAACCATTTTAAGGAAGGTACACGTATATGTTTAAAAAAACTATCTTCTGGATATCGTTCGTTGTTCCGTTGATGCTCACTGCTCAGGGCCAATCCTTAAAGATGGATCATTTGGGACGCGGCCAGGTGCATTTTGCCGGTTTTACCTTAAATCAGGATACGGATATTTCCATCAAATGTATCGGGGCCGGCGGAGACAAACGGGTAAACCGGGTGCGGAACTTTCAGGTGGATCCCGAAAACCTGTTTGCTTATGCCTGGATAATAGACGCCCATAGCCGTGAAATGGTCTGGCGGATGACCATGGATAATACAAAAGGGGATTGGTGGAATAAATGGAACCGTACCTTCTCAGGAAAAGTAAATTTACCCCAGGGAGAGTATGAAATATATTTTTCAGCCATTCAACCATCCCTAAGCTCCGGCTTTCTTAGCTTTGAACGATTATTGGATAAAATCTTTGGCGATGATGACTGGTGGGACGCCCACGCCTATAAATGGAAAGTTGAAGTGAACGGTGTTGATGAAATCCTATCGGAAAACGCGGTGTTAAAATATCAAAAATCCTTGCGCCAAAAGGCTATCATCAGCCTTACGCCTGCACAAAATGGAGATATGCCCAACTATGGCTTTACCTTAAGCAAAAGGACTAAAGTAAATATATACGCCATCGGCGAAGGCTGGCATGGCGAGATGTTCGACTACGCCTGGCTTGTTGACGCCGATACCCATCGCAAGGCCTGGCAAATGCGCGAGGAAGAAACCATCGATGCGGGTGGTGCGGTTAAAAACCGTCTGATCCGCGATGAGCTGACCCTGGAACCGGGCAACTACATTCTTTATTATAAGACCGATGACAATCATGCGGCCGATAAGTGGAACGCCAACCCACCGTATGACCCTCAATTTTGGGGCGTCACCCTCTTCCCGGTCGATGATAATTTTGACCGGTCCGCTTTAAAAACTTATACCCGTAAAGCCGAAAATACCATCGTGAGCATTACCCGTGTGCGCGATGAGCGCTATGAAGAGCGGGGGCTGCATGTGGAGAAGTCCGGTAACTTTCGTGTTTATGTCTTAGGGGAAGGACGCGACGGGGATATGTTTGATTTTGGCTGGATAACCGATGCCGAAACCGGGCGTGATGTCTGGCGCATGAAATATAACGACACCGAACCCGCTGGCGGGGCAAACAAGAACCGCATGGAAGACAGAATTGTTTTTCTCGATAAAGGCGATTATATCGTTCATTACAGAACCGACGACTCCCATTCCTATGGCGATTGGAACGCAAGTGAACCTTATGAGCCGGCAATGTGGGGCATTTCGGTTTATGCCCTGCCGAATGGTGGAAAGGCCCAACTTGCCCAAAGCAGTTCTTTCGACCATAAAGAGGTTATTGCCAGGCTTACCCGGATTGGCGATGAGGAGCATGCCCGCAAACGCTTTATTCTTGACCATAAAACCAAGGTGCGTATTATTGCCATTGGCGAAGGCGATTGGGATGAAATGTATGATTATGGCTGGATACAAAATGAAGAAAGCGGGCGAAAAATCTGGCGTATGCGTTATCGGAACACCGAGAAAGCGGGCGGGGCAAGTAAAAACCGCAAAGTCGATACCGTCATCACGCTTAAGCCGGGGACCTATACCGTCCATTTTGTTTCCGATGATAGCCACTCCTATCATGACTGGAACGCTGATCCACCGGATAACCCCGAACTTTGGGGCATAACCCTGTACCGGGCAAAAAAATAAATAGTGCTAACTTATTGGGAGGCAGAACG
>CAYWBI010000189.1:0-7258 GCA_964456445.1 uncultured Calditrichaceae bacterium | reverse complement strand
TATTTAATCAACAGCATTTTCTTTGTTATACTTTGTTTGGGAGTCACCACTCTGTAAAAATAGACTCCTGAGGCCGCTTTTTGTCCCTGAGCGCTAAGGCCATTCCATTCGAGTTGATGACTACCAGCTGTTTGGGGACCATCGGCTAAAGTAGCCATCTTTGCGCCATGGCTATCAAATACTTCCACTTTTACATTCATATTTCCAGGCAGAAAGAATTTAATTTTTGTGGTCGGATTAAATGGATTGGGATAGTTTTGCTGAACTTGAAAACCAGTTGGCATAACGCCATTATTATCATCAAGCGCGACTGCATTTAAAAGATGAAGCGTACGCATATCCGGGCCCCATTCACTGCCCCACCATTGTTTTGCAAAATTTCCGTTTGCCAACCAGGCTTCTACACCATCGCTGTAATTGTCCGGATCAAAGATATTTATCAATACTTCGAGTGAATCGGGAATATTTGTATATCCCAAACTATCGAGATTGATCCTTAATTCCGCCGTATAGCCACCATCGACATTGGTAGAATCGTTAACGATGGTTCCTGTTCCTTTGGCTCCTGCGCCTTCACTATGTGACGGACCTTCATAATGGATACCAGGATCGGTTCCAGCCAGATTATAGTAAAGTTTGAATTCCACATCAGAGCCACTGGCATCCTTAACCTTCATAAATATGCCATCACCTTCCCAGCTATTCCCAAAACGGCAAACTTGCCGGTCATTGGATTCAAGAGAAATATAGAGGTTATCATTATCATGCTGGAATCTAACATAAGTAGTTGAAGTGTCACTATAGATTTCCTTTACAACTGCGCCGCCGGTAGGAACAAATATATTGTCATGACCGATCCCACCCATTTTAAACATCAGCGTGGGTGCTTCAGCAGGCCATTCGCCAGTATCCAATACACCATCAACAACCACTGTGCTTGTACTATAATTTACATCCAGAGATGGTGGATCAACATTGACTAATACGGGTTCTTTGACTAATTGTAGATAACGTTCATCAGGGCCCCATTCACTGCCCCACCATTGTTTTGCAAAATTTCCGTTTGCCAACCAAGCTTCCACGCCATCACTGTAATTATCCGGATCAAAGATATTTATCAATACCTGGAGCGAATCCGGCACTTTTGTAAAACCCAATCCGGCCAAACTGATTTTTAATTCTGCCGAATAACCGCCATCAACATTTGTTGAATCATTTACAATTGTTCCGGTTCCTTTGGCTCCTGCTCCTAAACTATGGGCCGGACCTTCGTAATGGATCTCCGGATCGGTTCCAGCTAAATTATAGTAAAGTTTGAATTCCACATCGGAACCGCTGGCGTCTTTTATCTTCATGAACAAGCCATCACCTTCCCAGCTATTACCAAAACGACAAACTTGTTTATCATCGGAGTTGAAACCAATATAAAGACTGGAATCGTCATAGGTAAAATGTACCAGTGTGGTAGAGGCGTCGGTATAAGGACCCTTTACTATCGCTGAACCAGTGGGCACATACGTGTTTCCACTGCCGTTTCCCCCAATCTGGAACTTTAACGATGGCTTATCCTGTGTCCAGATAGCCTCGTTCAAAACACCATCAATAGTCATTACATCGTTTGTCTTGCTAACGGGCAACGTTTGCGGATCATAATTTTTTATAAAAACCAGAGAACGTTCCTCAGGGCCCCATTCGCTGCCCCACCATTGTTTTGCGAAAGAACCATTGGCCAACCAGGCTTCCACACCGTCGCTGTAACTATCCGGATCAAAAATATTCATTAGTACTTTGAGTGAATCAGGGATATTGGTATATCCTAAACTATCAAGACTAATTCTTAATTCCGCCGTATAGCCGCCATCGACATTGGTTGAATCGTTAACGATGGTTCCTGTTCCTTTAACACCGGCGCCTTCACTATGGCCCGGACCTTCATAATGGATCTCCGGATCGGTTCCGGCCAGATTATAGTAGAGTTTAAATTCCACATCGGAGCCACTGGCGTCTTTTACTTTCATAAATAAGCCGTCGCCTTCCCAGCTATTACCAAAACGGCATACTTGCTGATCATTGGATTTCAGTGAGATATACAGATTCATACCAGAATAGAGAAATTTAACAACCGTCGTTGTTGTATCCACATAACCTGGTTTAACAATCGCGTAGCCAGTTGGTGTGCTGGCGTTACCTCCCGGTTGTGCTTCGATGCCGTACAATAAATATGGATTGTCTATTGACCAATCGCTTTCATCAAGTACGCCATCCACGGTGATGGCCGCATTAGACGGGAACACCGTCAGCGAAGCGGGATCACTAGTACCCTGCGCCAGTAGTATCCCTGACAACAGAATTAGTATGGTAATAATTCGGTTCATACTTCCTCCTGGATAAATGGTTTGAGTTAGATAACAATGTAATCGTTTTATTTTTTTAAACAAAAACCCTATTATAACAATCGAAAACACTATGTAAACGTTTACATTTTAGCTCAATATAAATAATCTATTCTAAATGTCAAGGTTTATTTTTACAATCTTTCAATCATGCGGTTGACCAACCAAGTTCAAATTGGCAGATTATATTTTTTACACATTATTTTAAACAAATTGTCTTCTTTGGGAATGTAGTAACCTTCAAATAGACTGTGTTTTTGACTTGTATTTAAAATTTTCATTTCATAGAATATTGAGTTATTTAATAAAATTGACATATAAATTCGGTTGGTTAGAAGAGGAGATTCGGGAAATCATTCCGGCTGCAAGTTCCAATGTACCATTAATGGATGCGGTTAAGTTCCATCTGGAAAAGTATCAGAAAACGCCTAACAGGAAAATTGCATCTCTAATTGACTGCTCACACACCAGGGTTCGAAAACACAGGAAGTGAAGAGAAGTCTTTATGAAGGATATCCGAGTAAAGATGTATATTGAATTTAAAGGGCTTTTTGATACTTTCTCATTTGAAGAAAAACTAAAGGCTGTTCGTTTGTCAATAAAAGAAATAAAATATTTAATCCGAAGACCAATGCCGAAGAGCCTAAAACAGAAATGGCCCTTTGGAATAAAACTTCCATCGGGCCAATTTCCTTAACTGAAACTGATCGTTCGGGCTTAATCCGCTTCTGGTACACCTGAGAGGACTCGAACCTCCAACCAACTGATTAAGAGTCAGCTGCTCTACCAATTGAGCTACAGGTGCAATTTTGCAAAACCCACAGGCATAATTTAATGCTGTTATACCCATAATTGCAAACCAATGTGAAATATGAGAACAGACCCTTTCTTTGGAGTTGCACAAAGAAGGCACAAGGGTTTTTGCTTTAAATAAAATAATTATCTCTGTGCGGCTTGTGAGCCTTCGTGATACTCTGTGCCGATTTTTTATGGTTGCACCATGGAACAGGAAAAAACTGTTTCACTGAGTTGCACAAAGCAGGCATAAAAAATTTTATTTTTTATAAAAAGCGATTTCCCTGTGTGGCTTCGCGGCTCTCTTGTACCCTTTTCGAAATTTTATCCCATGCATTAATATTTGATTAAAGAAAAGCGATCATGTAGATTCCTTTATCGTTTGGAAAAGTCCAGAAAATAAAAGATTTTTAAGTGCTTTGTTCTAATGACTTAATCGTTTAACACTATAAACCGGCATATTAGATACACATGTCCAATACTCCTTCATGGAAACTGATCGACCTGCTTAAAACCACCAGTTTGTTTTTTCAGAAAAAAGAAATCGAAAACCCCCGTTTAAATGCAGAGTTACTTTTAGCCCATATTCTAAACATGGACCGTGTATCACTCTATGTTAATTTTGAACGCGCCCTTTTGCCCGATGAAATTGATCGGTATCGTGCCGCCGTTTCCCGTCGTATAAAGGGAGAACCGCTGCAATATATTCTCGGCCAAACAGAATTTATGGGTTTCCCCTTTATCGTCACAAAAGAGGTTTTGATCCCACGTCCGGAAACGGAAGTATTATGCGAAGAAGTGTTAAAACTGCGGGAAAGTGAAACGGAGCTGCACTTTTTAGATATCGGAACGGGCAGCGGCTGCATCCCGATCAGTTTAGTCCGCATGTGGCCCGAAGCAAGCGCTCTATGCATCGACGTCTCTGCCGGCGCTTTGAACATTGCCGAACAGAACAAGCAACTAAACTCCATCGATGGGCAACTCGATATCACTTTTTATCAGAAAGACCTGTTTGGCGAATGGCCGGATAACCGTTTTAATATTGATTTCACAGCGGTGATAAGCAATCCTCCGTATATTGCGCAGGATGAAATATCAGGTTTACAACAGGGAGTAAAAGACCATGAGCCCCAAATCGCCTTAACCGATGGCGCGGACGGTTTGCGCTTTTATAAACAAATTTTTAAAATAGTGTTTGAAAAGAAAATAAAAACAAAATATCTTTTTCTGGAAATGAGCGGTTCGCAACCGGAACGTATCCGGGAACAGGCCGAAAAATTTAATTTTAAAGAAGTATCATCCATACGGGATTTGAATCAAATCCCACGGGTATTAAGAATATTAGTCTAAGAGGTAAAAATGACCAAAATAAAACCATCGCCCCAAATTCAAGCGGCAATCCTTTCCTTTTTAAAAGAAAACAAAGGAACGGAAATGACACGCAAGACAATAAGCCACGCCCTTGAAATCCAGAAACGGGATTTTAAGGTTTTTGAGAAATCATTGAACGTACTTGTTGATGAAGGGGCTATCCGTCGGACAAAGGGACATACCTTTGTTTATGAGCAGCTTTCCCGTCAAACAGGTGAATTGCATTTAACACGGGCCGGATATGGTTTTGTGGAAATCGAGGGACGTGATGATGATGTATTTGTGGCACGTAACAACCTGAACACCGCTTTTGACCGTGATATTGTGGAAGTTCAGTTTTATGCCAAAAGTAGTGGCAAACGACAGGAAGCGTATATCACCCGCATCGTAAAGCGTTTCCGTGAAATGATCGTGGGCACCTATAAAGAAACAGAGTATTATCATTTTGTGACGCCCGATTCCACAAAAATATACCGGGATATTATTGTTACCGGTGACGAGAGCGGTAAGGCAAAAGACGGTCAAAAAGTTGTTGTGCGGTTTGAAGGCTGGGAAAGTGATCAGCACAATCCCGAGGGCGTAATCACCGATGTGCTTGGCATGCCGGACGATCCCGGGGTCGATGTGGTTTCGGTGGCCTATAATTATAATCTTCCCGTACATTTTACAAAAGAAGTTGAAAGTGAAGCCCGCAAGGTAGCCAAAAAAATTTCCGATAAGGAAATTGTGGGCCGGTTGGATTTACGGGATTTAACTTGCTTCACCATCGATCCTGAAGATGCACAGGATTTTGATGACGCCGTTTCCCTCGAAGAACTGCCCAATGGCAATCTGCAGCTTGGCGTACATATTGCCGATGTGAGCCACTATGTACAACCGGATGCCATTTTGGACAAGGAGGCTTATCGCCGTGGAACAAGTATATATCTGGTTGACCGGGTGATACCCATGTTACCGGAACGCCTCTCCAATGACATGTGTTCGCTTAAACCCAATGTAGATCGACTATCTTTTACCTGCCTGATGGAATTGGATGATGATCTGAATGTAGTCGGTCATACCATCACCCCATCGGTTATCCATAGCAGGAAACGCTTTACCTATCAGGAGTTCCAGGATGTCTATGATAACCACAGCGACAACCCTTTATATCCGGTTATAAAAAGGATGTACGCCCTTAGCAAAAGGCTGACAACGCAACGTTTCAAAGACGGTAGTATTGATTTTGATTCGCCTGAGGTTCGCTTTGTTCTGGATGAAAAAGGTAAACCAGTGGATGTCATCCCCAAAAAACGTTTGTTGAGCCACCGTCTCGTGGAAGAGTTTATGTTGATGGCCAACAAAACCGTTGCGCACCATATAGGGCTCTTAAAGCAATACCGCGGCGGTGCACCGTTTCTTTATCGCGTTCATGAAAAACCAAGTGACGAGAAAATGTTGCGTTTTTATAATTTTTTAAAGGCCCTAAAAATACCCTTTAAGCCGGTTAAAAAAATCTCATCAAAATATTTTCAGGAAATACTGGATTCCATAAAAGGAACAAATGAGGAAACAATAATCGGTGAAGTGGCGTTACGATCCATGATGAAGGCGGTTTATTCCGAAATTAATATTGGTCATTTTGGACTCTCGTTTGAGGAATACACACATTTTACATCGCCCATACGTCGTTACCCGGATTTAATCGTACACCGTATGTTACGTTTATATGCCGCAGAAGGCGTAAAAGATGTCAAAGGCATGCGTAAGCGAATGCATGATATAGCCGAACATTCATCCAAGCGCGAGCGCTTGGCCGTTGAAGCCGAAAGGGAATCTATAAAACTGAAACAAGTAGAATATATTCAAAAACATATCGGTGAAACATTTCATGGTTTTATCTCCGGCGTAACTTCCTTTGGTATTTTTGTGGAGCTGGAAGATACCTTTATCGAAGGCCTGATACAGATGGCGCGTATGAGTGATGATTATTATATCTACGACGAAGTGAGTTATTCTATGACAGGCCGTCATTCAGGGCGTCATATCCGCCTGGGGGACAAAGTCGAAATCCGCGTGGAATCGGTTGATCTTGAAAAACGGGAAGTAGAGTTCGCCCTTTTGGAAGACCCGGATTTTGTCCCGGTTCCATCCGTCAGGCCGGATGACGAAAAAAAGGAAAAGCCTAAGCGCCGGCGTCACCGTTATAAGAAAAAATAGCAACTTTTTTCTCTGGGTTAAACAAAGGAGGCTCGCTTGCGCTCTAAGTATTTTTTGGTTTTCATGACTATTTTAACTGAGATGGTATGTTCCGCGCACGAATCGGAAACACCACCGAATTGACCGACGAAAAGGTTAGGCATATAACGCGGTTTTGGCAAATTAAATCCAGTGCATAAGAAATTCACTGCAATACAGACAATAGAGAGCTTACCCTTCACCTTACATTTTTTGTAGGTCAGTTATGGATCATGGTTGAAAATCAAAATCCTGAAATTGTAAAGTTATGAAAGTTACTCTCCATATTTTATTGGTTTTTGCCACCCTCCTTTTTTCACCATTGCGGGGTCAAAATGCCGGCTCTGTTGATTCAAGCAAATCATCCCCCGGAGGAGTACTAACCGATAAGACGCCTTATAAAGCCGATAATATCAGCATTAGTGTCGATGGCAACATTATTTACCTAAAAGGGCATGCGGAGTTTAAGTATCAGGATTTGA
>CAYWBI010000188.1:0-7334 GCA_964456445.1 uncultured Calditrichaceae bacterium | reverse complement strand
CATATATACAAAACGATGGGCATATTTGTAAAGGAACGTTTTTAAATTATTTTTATCACTAACGCTTTGAGCAGAGAAGGACTTTCAATACTCAATCTTCAATATTGAATGCTCAAGTTTCATTTATGAACGGGCAACGCACGGGCAGGTTCGTTTTTCCAATGAATATTGGATAGTGGACATTCATTATTGGATACTCGCTTTTCCAATGTTCAATATTCAATAAACAATACTCAATGTTCATTTAAGAACGGGATAAAAGCGGTTCTTGGTTTTTCAAATGGATATTGGATTTTGGACATTCATTATTGGATATTTGCTTTTCCAATTTTCAATATTCAATAACCAATACTCAATGTTCATTTAAGAACGGGATAAAAGCGGTTCTTGGTTTTTCAAATGGATATTGGATTTTGGACATTCATTATTGGATATTCGGTTTTCCAATTTTCAATATTCAATATTCAATAAACAATACTCAATCTTCATTTAAAAACGGATTGGCGCCGTCCTCAGCATACTTTTAAATGAGTATTGGATATTGGACATTCATTATTGAACATTCGTTCTTTGGTTCTTCCAATCCCAAATTTTCTACGCGTTAGCAACCATCTTTCCCCAGTACGTTTTTAAATGAATATTGGATATTGAACATTCATTATTGAACATTCGTTCTTTGCCCTTTCCTTTTCTTTTTACCGATTATTCTTTAACTTAAAAACTTTTATTAACCAATTTACAAGGAATTCGATGAAAGTTTACAACAACATTTTAGAAACCATCGGCGATACACCCATCGTAAAGCTGAACCGAATGGCGCCCAAAGACGGCCCCAACATTTATGTAAAACTGGAATATCTCAACCCGGCCGGCAGCATCAAGGATAGGATTGCCCTGCATATCATAAACAAAGCCGAACAAAACGGAACGCTTAAAGAAAATGGCACCATCGTGGAAAACACTTCTGGCAATACCGGCGCCGGTCTGGCCATGGTAGCTGCCGTAAAAGGCTATAAATCGGTCTTTACCATCCCCGATAAAATGAGTTCGGAAAAAATCAATTTTATAAAATCATTCGGATCAAAAGTTGTTATCACACCAACAAATGTGCCCGCGGAGTCACCACAAAGTTATTATGAAACGGCCAAGCGCATCGCCAAAAACACCGAAGGCTCTTTTTACGTCAATCAATACAACAACCCGGATAACCCTGAGGCGCATTACACCTATACTGGTCCTGAGATATGGGAACAAATGGATGGCAAAATCGACTACCTGGTTGCCGGAATCGGAACCGGCGGTACGCTCAGCGGTATCGCCAAATACCTAAAGGAAAAGAACCCGAAAATTAAAATCATCGCCGTGGATCCCATCGGCTCGGTTTTTTACGATTATTTCAAACATGGCAAACCCGGCGAACCCCATGTATATAAACTGGAAGGGATTGGCGAGGATATGATGGTGGACGCCATGGATTTTAACGTCGTTGATGACATTTTACAGGTTGGCGACCGTGATGGTTTTACCACTTGCCGTGAATTGGCCCGTCAGGAAGGCATTTTTGCCGGTGGCTCCAGTGGCGCCGCGGTTTGGGCCGCGCTGCAGGTTGCAAAAAACATTCCTGCTGGAAAAAATATTCTGACTATTTTGCCCGATACCGGTTTCCGTTATCTTTCCAAATTTTACAATGATGAATGGATGCGCGATAACGGCATGGTCGAGAGCGACCAGGTTGGCAGCCTGAGCGCGGTATTGGAAACAATGGGCGCCCGCACGCTGATCTCCACCAACAGCAACGCACTGGTCCGCGATGTTATCCATCAAATGAAGAAGAATAACATTTCGCAAATGCCTGTTATTGATAACGATGAACTGACCGGACTAATAACCGAAGGCCGCTTATTGGAATACCTGGCCGGAAGCGACGCCTCATCCAGCAGCCCTATCGCCCGGCTGGTGGAAACACATCTAAATATTCTTACGGAAGACGCCGCGCTGAGTGATGTACTGGAGAAAATGCACGACACAGCCAATGTCATTATTGTAAAAAAAGACGATGGCACGTTTGAGATTGTCACAAAAATTGACATCATCGGCTTTCTTAGCAACTAAGGCCGGAAATTTATGCCTTGCTAAACTTCATTTAAAATCCTGCGCGCTATTCGTTTTTTAATAGTGCGCTTTTTTTCGATCGTTTTAGCGGCATTGGGTGTAATTTTGTATCAAGATTCTTTTTTAATAATTTCAATTTATACACATTTGTGCATTAAAAATTTATAAGTATCGTTAATTTTCATCTTTAATACTTTTAATATAGCCGACATTTTATTACTTTATTTTTTTTTAAATTCTGAAAAGAATATATTCAGCGTAATTTAAGGCTTAATAGGATTATAAATTTAAGACTCCATGTTTTTAGTCGAAATAGCAAGAATGGTCTTGCCTGAATCAATTCATGAGAATGATAATTTTTAAACGGTATTTAGAGAATGAAGTTTAAGACATTAGCGATTTCCCTGTTAATTTTCCAATTTGTCGTAAACGGTTTTGCCCAGGATAAACGAAAAGTAGCGCTTTTGCCCTTGCAAAATAAGGGCCCGGTTGCAGATGACTGGCTTGCGGGCGGCATAAATTTTCTTCTATCCAATAAGCTATCTGTTGTTTCCGGGTTTTTCATTATTGAACCTGCCACCCTGAACAATGCCTTTAAGGAGATCAATTACAGCGCAGGCCCTGTAAATGATCGCAAAGCCATTCAATTCGGGCGGATCACCGGAGCAGACGTAACCGTTTCGGGGACATATATAGACTCCGCATCCCAGTTAAACCTGGTGATTTATTACCACAACACATCCAATGGCAAGCTGATATACCGTGAAAAATTTCGTGAGAGCAAGGACAAGTTAAGCAAAATCTCCGATGCCATCATAAACCAGTTAATCCAGATAGCAGGCGTCCCGGTAAGTAATAATGAAAAAAAATTGATGGCCCGTACGCTCACGCGCAAGCCACGCGCCCTTGAGAGTTTTATAAAAGCCTATCTGGAATTCAAGAAAGACAATAACCGTCCTTCGCTGGCCATCGGCTTGTTCAAGAAGGCCATTCAAATTGATCCCAAGTTTTGGGAGGCCTACTATAATCTGGGCATCCTTTATTTTAACAACGGGCAATTTAATCTCGCACAAGCTGAGTTTGCAAAAATCATTCGTACCCTGCCCAATTTTGATAAACCCTATTTTGGTCGCGGGTTGATTTATGAAAAACAAAAAAATTATGACGCCGCCAGGAAAGATTTTAATAAAGTTATTAGGCTTAACCCCAATGACTTTCAGTCTTACTACTATTTGGGCAGAATTGAGCGCAAGTTAAAAAGATATAAAGAAGCACGTACTTTTTTAGACAAGGCCAAAGCCATTAATCCCGACTATGCCCCAATATATTTCGAATATGGCAATATCTTATTAAATCAGAAGCAGCAACGCCGCTCGATCAATGATTACCGAAAAGCCGTTGAACTTGCCCCGGCAAACGATACCTATCGCGAGACCCTTGGAGAAGTCTATTACCGTTCACAAATTTATTATAATGCGCTTAATGAATTCCGGACGATCCTAAAACATAACCCGCGTGATGCCGTGGCCAACTTTATGGAAGGCGTTACCATTTATAAACAAGCTGTTCTGGAAGAACTGGTTGAGGCATTCCTGGATATACTAAATGATCAAGGAACAAAAGGAAAAAGCGCTTCAGGCACCATGAAAAAGTCATCATCCATGGATCCTGTAAAAAAACATCAGGTTTACCAGGATATGGCGGCCTCTTTTACCAAGGCATCCCAGGCGCGGCCTAAGTTTATGCAGGCCACTTTTAATTTAGCCTTGACCTATATGGAAATGGGCGATTTAAAATTGGCAGAAAAATATTTTAAAAAGACCATTATGATCGCCCCGACGTTGATCAAGGCTTATACCAAATTGGCAGAAGTATATGAGCAGACAGGCCGTATTCAACTTGCCGTGGAACAATATAAACGGGCTTTTTATTTAGAACCGGCCATCTTTGTCCGCAACCCAACCCTGGGACGCGAGCAAAACTACCGTAATATTTTCAAAGAGTTTATGTCCGAACTCAACGGACGGCTAAAGCGCAATCCACATGACATAAAAGCCAATATGACCCTGGCCAAGGTATTTATGGCACAGGGGCTAAACGGTAAGGCCGCTAATATTTTGCGTAATGTGCTTGCCCGTCAGCAATCGAACAGGGAAGCAAAAACACTTCTTATTAAAATACAAAAACGCCGCGCATAGCGGCGTTTTAAATTCCTTAATATTTTCCTGCAATAATATTTTTTATGGCTCTACTGGGTTTCTTGTGGGTAAATTCTTAGATAGAAAGAAAATTCATAGTATCGGATAACAGGATTGTTTGATAAAAAATGGGTAATATGGAACCGGGAATTGTTTTTTGGCATGAAGGCAGCTGAGCTCAAGGATAGAGTCTCGCTTCTGACTAACCCCGTCCTTTAGAGCGGGTATGAAAGAGAATAAGGAAATTAAGGGGCTTTAGCCCAACAACTTAATGGGCTAAAGCCCAGATGAATCAGTCGGTTCGTTCGTCCCCGGGATAAATCCCGGGGCGATTCAAAGAAGAAAAACAATTTGATTGAAATTCAAGGGGTTCACTTGTCCGTACCTTTTGCTTATTGAAACGAAATCAAAGGGAGGCCATTCCAATGGATTTCGTTCATCTTTAATTCAGGAAGTATTCAGGTTCCTTAATAGGCGTATTCTATTTCCACACGAAAGCCAGTAGTAGTGCCTTTTTTATATTTCGCTTACACGTTTTAGATACGCGTTGTATGCCAATTGTATATCTTCCATGGTATCCGAACCGAATTTTTCAAGGAACGCGTCGGCAATAACAACCGAAGCCACAGCTTCGCAAATCACCGCACAGGCCGGTACCGCCGTTACATCGCTGCGTTCAACATGCGCCTTAAAACTTTCCTTGCTTTGTAAATCCACGGAATGAAGCGGGTTCATTAGGGTGGGGATTGGTTTTTTAGCAATTTTCAAAACGATATCTTCCCCGGTGCTCATCCCGCCTTCGATCCCACCGGCATTATTGGTCTTGTGCATAAAATGTCCATCTTCGTAAAAAATGGCGTCGTGTACCCCTGAACCCGGTGTAATCGCGGCTTTAAAACCCATGCC
The DNA here is from genome assembly GCA_964456445.1 of uncultured Calditrichaceae bacterium. GTDB lineage: Bacteria > Calditrichota > Calditrichia > Calditrichales > J004 > CAYWBI01. Next base: position 2,118 of record CAYWBI010000188.1, on the reverse strand, counting down.
CACTTCCACGCCTTTTATTGCCTGAATGGACATCAGGGCATAGGCCAGACGCGCATCCAGTTTTCTGTCCCAATGTACATAACTGCCCAAACCGGGCGGTGCGTGACGAATCACCAGTTCAATAATGCCGCCCGCTGTATCCCCCGCCTTTTTGGCGGCGTCAATATAATTTATCATGGCCAGCCCGGTGGATTTATCCAGACAGCGCACAACAGAGGCATCTGCCACTTTGTTTATATCGCCTTGTAACAAATTTTTTATTGCCGCCCGCTCTACCTGCACATCTCCAATGGCCAGCACATGGGAATGTACTTCTATCCCAAAGGCGCGTAAAAACTCTCCGGCTATGCCCCCAATTGCAACGCGCATGGCGGTTTCCCTTGCGCTGGAACGTTCCAGTACATTGCGCATATCCGAAAAGCCATATTTCATAGCCCCGGATAAATCGGCATGACCGGGACGGGGACGGGTCACTTCCCGTTTGGAAATCCCCTCCTCAATGCCCATGATCTCCGTCCAGTTTTTCCAGTCTTTATTACGCACTAAAACAGAAATGGGACTGCCCAGGGTTTTTCCGAAACGCACACCGGATGTAAACTCCAGAACGTCGTTTTCGATTTGTTGTCTGCGGCCACGGCCATAGCCTTGCTGGCGCCGCGCCATATTCGCATTGATCCGCTTAATATTCAACGGAACATTGGCAGGCATACCTTCTAAAATTGCAGTCAGACCGGGGCCATGAGATTCACCGGCGGTTAAATAACGTAAGGCCATTGTATCCCTTTGTTAACGGAGCATCTTAATTTTTTCTATGATTCCCTGTACCATTTCATCGGTGGTTGCATTGCCGCCCATATCCGGGGTTAAATGTTTTCGTTCGGAGAGGAAAAGAACAAGCGCCGCCTGTATCCGGTTGGCTTCTTTATCCAGCCCCAGATGCCGGAGCATCATATTTGCAGAAAGGATTGTAGCCATAGGATTGGCGACGCCTTTACCTGCGATATCCGGCGCGCTGCCATGTACGGATTCAAAAACCGCAATATCATCGCCAATATTAGCGCCCGGAACAACACCAAGCCCACCTACCAAACCGGCGCATAAATCCGAAATGATGTCACCGTAGAGGTTGCCGAGTACCAGCACATCAAAACGTTCGGGGTGCATCACAAGCTGCATGGAACAGTTATCAACTATAATTTCCTTATAAACAAGATCGGGATATTTTGCCGCAACTTTACGCACACTGGCCAGGAACATGCCATCACTCTTTTTCATAATATTGGCCTTGTGCACGGCATGGACTTTATGCCTTTTGTGTTCGTGGGCCCATTTAAAAGCGGCCTCGGCAATACGCGTAGAAGCCTTTTCAGTGATGATTTTTAAACTCTGCGCCACACCGGGGGCGATATCCTGCTCCATGCCGGCATACAGATCTTCGGTATTTTCCCGAAAGATAACCAGGTCGATGGGTGTATGGTGCAGGGAAATACCAAGCGCCGAGCGGACGGGACGGACATTGGAATAAAGGTCCAGCCCTTTGCGCAGGGCTACATTTACCGAAGTAAAACCATGGCCTATCGGGGTTGTAATAGGGCCCTTTAAGGCAACTTTGTTTTTACGGATGGATTCGAGTGTTTCATCGGGCAGGGTAGCCCCTGTCCTTTCCAGCGCCCCGGCCCCGGCATCCATAATCTCCCAATCTACGTTCACGCCAGAAGCGGCAATCACCTGACGCGCGGCAGCGGTAACTTCCGGGCCGATACCGTCCCCGGGCAATAATGTAATTTTATATGTTTTTTGATCCTTAGGCATATAGTAGTTCTCCATTCAACAATTATATTTTTATTAGCTGTAACATGTACTTCTGAAAAGCGCTTTTCCTTTCCAGACTCAAATATTTTGAGAACCGTAAATTTAGTGAGTTTGATGTAAAATTCATAATAAAAGAAAATTAACCGGCAAAAGGTTAAATTCGCGCAGCATCCATCCGACTCTCATCTTTTTAAATAAATTGATTTTTTTCAATTCACAATTTTTTCTATCTTACTTTATAAGTGTCCGGTTAAAATTTCTTATTTTTTCTTGTCAGTCTTCCCGATAAAGAGTTTCTTATGTTTT
>CAYWBI010000187.1:0-7360 GCA_964456445.1 uncultured Calditrichaceae bacterium | reverse complement strand
TATAGATATAGGGCCGGTATGTGCATATTCAATCTTTTCAATTGAATGAATGATTACCTGATATTCCCGGAATACCCGGAGGTCTTTCATTTTTTTAATAATAAATCAAGATTCACAATCGATGAAGAAAGCACATCATATGATTTTTGAATATAGGTCCATTCGATCCAATCATCATGAGCCGAGGGTAGATCCGCTAAATTCTCTGAAAAAACTTTGTAGGTTGCAGCATAGCGTTGTTCATAACGATCTATTTTTCTTTTAAGAAGGGCCAATTCTTTTTTCTTTTTTGATAAATTCTTTTTAACCACGGACTTGATGGCTTCGAGATAAAGCGGACTATCGATGTCATCAATCATTTCACTTAGGTTGTCCGGGATGTTTATTTTTATTTCGGTCATGATCTTACTCAATAATTCTTTAGGCTAATATTGCCAATTTTAACTGCTTTGTCAAATGTTACATTCCCGCATTCTACATCAAAATATATGATTGGCACAATGTGGAGTATGGAGGCATCAATGAAGAACAAGACAAATGAAATAAAACAAAAGCAAGAACATAACAAAAGAAAAATGTCCCGATAGGGATGCCTATGGCAATAAATGACAACTGCCTTCCTGCGGCGAGGGCGTAATGCTGATCTATGCTTCATCGTTTAGATTCTTGCTTCCGCAGGAATGACAAAATGCTGCATTTTCGTTTAATTTTCCATCGAGGCCTCTTGGCGCAGGAATGACGAACGGACTGTCTTTGGTTTCCTTGATACTTTCCGGGTATGGAAGGGTGGAACGTCTGCGTCATTCCGGGCTTGACCCGGAATCCAAGCCACGATTCGGCTTTATGGATTGGAACCCTGGTCGGGCATGGGTATTGGTTTTGCATCATACATTCTGGATTGGATTCCTGCTTTCGCAGGAATGACAGGCTTCTGTAATCTCGGTTAGATAACTGCTTACAATTGATTAACAAACTAATAATAACCATCCATTTCGTCTGACAGATCATGCCAAAATGGGTTCATTTTTTCAATCAGTTGAATTTTCCAAAGCCGTTTCCACTTTTTTAATTGTTTTTCACGTTGTATAGCCGCTCCTATGGAATCAAAAACTTCAAAATAAACCAGCATATACACTTTATACTTTTTAGTAAATCCTTCATGGATTCTGTGTTTATGCTCACTCGTTCGCCTGGCAATATTATTGGTTATACCGATGTAAAGCGTGCCGTTTTTCTGGCTGGACATGATATAAACAAAGTACTTTTTCTTCATGCCTTAACTTAATAAAAGGGAATGGAATTGCAAGTTTTTTTAGTACGTCATTCCGGGCCCTTCCAATCTATTCGATAAGCAAGCGTGATAGCAAAATTAAAATCGTTTTCAAGACGGGTATTTTTTGGCCAATAACTGAAGCTGCCCCTTAAAAGCAAATCGGACGAAACATTATAATAACTTTTTAAGATTAAACCGGCCTGCGTCTTTACCTTTCCAAAGGGGAATTTTTCCACATAGCCTTGCTCCACGGTATATTGCAGATAATCCATATTGAAGGTGCCATATAATGCTTCATCTCCGGTTTCGAGATAAGCAAGCGTAACATCTGTGGTCCATCGCGGTGAAGGGCGATACGTAAAGGTTGTTTTTAGCTCCCAAAAATTATTGCCGAGCCAATGGCCGATGGGATAATTGTTGTGTATATATTTTTCATGTGACAGGACAGGCGCGTTAAAGGTACGGTTTGCCACGCGGGTATAATTAATTTTCCAATCGACTTTATGAAACAGGGAATCCTTACCAAGGGTCATATTTATGCCCCATTCCGGCGGTTCAAGGTCGCCGGGGGCTTTATGATCCACCTGAAAATCATCGACCACAAGCTCGAGAAAAACAAAGTAACCGGATTTTTTAAGATACATTTCCAGTGACATGATATTATTGGCGGTAAGATGTTTTTTATTGGCGACATAGGGATAGAGCAGCAAAAATGGATTTAGGGCCATCAGATCAAGCAATTGATTTTCGCCACCATAGATCATCAGGTCATTAAAAGCCAGATAACCGGCGGGTAGGTTTATAGAAATCCGATGACCGGTTAAATTACGTTTTGCCACAATACCATCTTCCTGAACAGGCCGTAAAGCTAAATTATAGGTCATTAAGCGAAAATAGGTATTCTCATAGGAAAAACGCATTTGATCGTAGGCGGTGTTGTAACGTGAAAAAAGCAGGTTCTCATAAAAATAAACACCGGGCATAAAGTAATCACGCCCAAAAGTAAGTTTAAAATGTGTTGTTTTATATTCAATTTTGGCAATATCAAAAGTGGCGTGTAGCCCGGCATATTCCCTGGCCCAAAAGGGCCGATTGACATAGGTGGTATTTGTACGGGCTTTTTCCAAATTAAGACGGGCAAAGAAGGAAAAATTATCTTTGGCACTATATCCAAAATAAGGGGCGACAAGGTAATGAAAGCTGTCCTTATAACTATCATAATAAGATATGGCGTTGTTTTTTAGCCCAGTGGCAAAATCTGCCCCAAGCATAAAAGAATCCTTGTGGGCATAGTTTGAAATAAAATCACCCTGGTTAAAAAGATATGGCGTTTTTTCAAATGTACTATCGCTCGACTTAGCGCCAATAGCTTGCTCGTTGAAAATATTTACATTCAATTGCGCGAACAGGTTAGTCCCAAAGAGAAAAACCATACCTAAGACTACTAAGAGAATGTTGAACTTTGTTGACATAGGGGATTAATACCAAAAATAAAAAAACGAAATTTATATTGAATTATTACAATATTTAAAGATGAATTATTAACTATTGCACCAAAAGCTTATGTTCTTTTTGCCCCGAGGCTGTCGGGATCTTCGACTTAATGGAAAAGAACCCCCGAGTTTGTCGGGATTTCGTAAAAAAACGCTCAACAAAAAATCAGCGCCTATATGAAATAGAATGAACTCCTTTTCCTTAATTTCTGAAAAACAGAAGCTTATGTTCTTTTTGCTAAATCAAAAAGAACCAAAAAATCAGCGCCTGAACGAAATCCGGCTAAATCCTTCTCCATAATTTCGGGAAAACAAAAACTCGTTCCTTAAAACAGGAACTCAAACAGTTTGTTTTTCTTTGCGAAATTATTCCAAAGGATTTTTAACGCCCGATTTCATTAGGGCAAAAAACCGAAAACCATTTATATCTTACTATGCAAAGTCTTTAAAAAAGTAGGGACTTTATCTAATCCCGGACTGTAAGTCAATCGCGAAGTAGCTTGGCTTTTCGTCTTGAATAATTTAAAATGCCAATATCACAAAAAACCCGGTAGAGCCATTTTTGTAAACATTTTTACATTTCGAAGAATAGTGACATTTGCAGAGTATAAACACTTATTGCTTCGCTGATAAAGGTAACGCTATCATAAAACGAAAAAAAGGGCGCTATTTGACCCTGGTCAAAAGAACATACGAAGCAGATAAAGATATTCAAAAAACACAAAGCGGATAGCCGGTCAGTAGGCGCCTTTTCCGGTTAATACGACCGGAAGCGTATCAAAAAGAATTTCAAGATCAAAGAAGATGGATTGATTCTCAATATAATATAAATCAAGCATAACCATTTCTTCAAACGACAGTTTACTGCGCCCACTAATTTGCCACAGACCCGTTATACCCGGTTTGGTACCGGCTCTTTTTTCATACCAGTCATAATGTTGATCCTGGTTTTTCAAATTTTCAAAATCGTTTATTGGTAGAGGACGGGGCCCCACGAGTGACATTTCTCCTTTTAAAACATTTATTAATTGGGGCAACTCATCCAGGCTGTACTTGCGTAACCATTTGCCCACTTTTGTAATACGAGGATCGTCTTTCATTTTAAAAAGGGCGCCATTGCTTTCATTATGCTGCATTAATTTGGCTTTTCGCTCTTCCGCGTCATTGAACATGGTGCGGAACTTATAAAACATGAAACCAGCACCATTTGCCGATAAACTGCGTTTTTGTTTAAAAAACACCGGGCCATCTGAAGTTAGTTTTATTAAAGCAACGATGATGAGCAGAAAGGGGGAAATAACCAATAAACCAAAACCAGCCATGAGCACATCAATCCATCTTTTGGAATAATCACGACCTTTATTGTAACGTAAACGATGTTCGCTTGTAGTCAGCGGTACCCCGGTGATATCTTTTACATGAAACTGTTCAAGTAATGACATTGTTTGGGGCGATACCATTTTGACCATGATTTTACGCTTCTCACAGGCATCACGGATTGGGTTATATTTTTCCTGGTACATGGAATCGCTTATAATAAAAACGCGTTCTATCTCATGTTTATTCAGTACGCTATCGATATCATGATATCCGCCAAGTATCTTTTCTTTTATAATATCCGAAATGATATTTGGGTGACCGTTTTTTATAAATCCTTTGATATCATACCCAAAATCAAATTTCATTTTAAGATTATAATAAAAATCTATGGCGCTGTCGTCTGCACCAACAATAAGAGTGGACTCTGACCCAATATTTCGCTTGTAAAAAAGCTGAAATATTTTATACGAGCGGACATGGAAAAAGTCAAGAGCAATGTATTGAACCATCAGAAAAATTAAAATCACACCGCGGGATATCTCATTGCCCTTTATCAGAAATAAATAAGCCATCACCAAAACGCCAATATTTATTGTAAAACGACGCAGGTACTCTTTTTGGTTTTGGATCGATGCGCGAGCAACGCCACGGTAAAGACCGGAATAGGAAGATACCAAGAGAAAAAGGATATTAATAACAATCAGCAATTGATAATAATTCACAAAAGCCAAGATAGAATTAAAGCGGATATATTGTGCACCAAAATAAGACAGGTTAAACAATATCAAATCGCCCGTAAACAGCCAAATACTAACCAGGCTATCCCAATTCTTTTTTAGAAAGGTATTTTCTTTAATGGAGTTCATTTCATTTTGAGACATTAAAAGAACATCTTCCACATTTAGCGTTGATGCAGTCATGGATTACCATCTTTTATAAAACGATAAACAAACAATTGATAAAAATAATGCGAATGAGATCAATGCTTATTATCGAAAGACAAAGAGGTAAGTTTAATTTAACTATTATTTTTCATAATGGTAGAGGATAAAGGTCGCATGCAAAGAACAACTGACAATATAACCGGTGTCATCCGCCCCCCCCCCTAATTGTTGACAACGTATTTTTCCCGTGGATGGGATGTTTTACGCCGGATTAGCAACACTAGATTTAGCTTTATCCAAAATCAGGTACTTATTAGCTGCACCCCTGCCCGTTAATGAAATCTAATTTTACGATATTTTTCGAATATCATACTTTTGGGGTGCTGATATTGTCAGTCAAACTTTTTTAAGTGCAAAAATTCCAAAAGTAAATACCAGATAAAGAGTGAATTAGTAACTAAATACCTTTTCCACAAGCGATGCGGTTCCTGAATTAATCGGTATAGCCATTCTAAAGCATATTTTTTCATCCATTCAGGCGCATGCTGCGTGTTGCCGGCCAAATAATCAAAGCCGGCGCCGATACCGATCATAACACCGCGATTTAATTTTTTATAGTTTTCATACATCCAGATTTCCTGTTTGGGGGCACCAAGTCCAATCCAAATTATATCGGGCCCTGCACCGTTCATTTGATTTATATAATTCCTATTTTCGTCTTTAGTCAATCGCCGAAAAGGTGGTGAAACGGCCCCGGCAATTTTTACCTCCGGAAAACTTACCTTTATTTGAGACAACATTTTTTCGAGGGTCTCTTTTGAACTGCCCCAGAAAAAGTGTTTTAGACCATCCTTACGCCCCCAGTCAATAGTCTTTTCCATAAAAGTAGGGCCGAATATACGTTCTATATTTTTAGACCCTTTCATTTTCGCCACTACAGTTAAGGGCTTACCATCAGGGAGGGCTAAAAATGCGCTGTTAATAATTTCGCCATACTTTTTATTCATGACGCCTTCTACAATAGTATGAACATTGTTTACAGTGATATAGGATGGGGAAGAAGATAACCTTATTCTATTCAACAAAACATTGTAAGCCTCTTGATAAGAATTCAGTGCACTTATATTTATGCCAAGAATCGGAACTTTCATTCTGTTATAATCATTCCATTGAGTGTTTGGACAATCTTGAAAGATTCATCAAGGATCAATTGTTATATTCTCAAATATTTTCATCATTCTTTTTTTAACTAAACTGGAATGAATTGTTTTTCACAAGTTTTTTGAAATAACCAGAAAAATGTTTGCTTTCATAATTCATCCTTACTATTTACTTCATCAATGAATTCGCATAGTTTATTACGATTATTTTCAACAAATGATTTTAACCATAATTTAGCTCTTTGTGAAATATCTTTATTTTGTAGTATGAATTCTCTTAGCAAATTAGCACTTTTATTTATATCGCTAGTTAAGCGAATTAAAATATTCTCCGGAATTTCATTTACAAATCCATATTCAGTATTTACTACAGCAACATTACCATTAAAAAATATTGATTTTAATAAGGCTCCCTCAATTGGACTTGACCAAAGACTTGGATTTAATACTATTTTTGAGTCTATAATGTGATTCATTAAACCTGTTTCCCATGAAATTGGTTTAAAAAATAAATTATTACTAATTATTTTTGTTCTCAATTTTTTTTCAACTCGATTTTGAGAATAAGGGATTAAAAATGTAAATTCATTTAACAATTCGGCTAACAAAATTGTATACCTTAAGCCTTTAGCCTCCGATAGAGTACCATGATATACAAAATCAAACTTATCTGTATTATTATTTTTGTTCATTTTTATTGAAGTAAATTCATTCAAGTATAATCCAATAATTCTGACTCTATCATTTTCAATATTAAAATGTTTTTTGACTAACAAACCTTGCAATTCATTCTGGACTAAGAATTTCAGCGAACTATTATTTTTTAATTTTAATAAGTACTTTAAAAGTTTAGTTCTATTATATTTTATTGGAAAAGGTTCACAATCAAGGTTATCAAAATTAGTTCTATTTATACATCTTAAACATTCAGTAAATTCACTATTATAATGGTTATAAGATTTTATACAAAAAAAACTATTATCCATTACATAATACCAAGAATTATTTTTTTCAATTAATCTTACAAACAACCAATAACCAATAGATTGTGGGTGAATTAATATTATGTTTTTATCTTTGAAAAAAAGCAATCTTAAAAAAAAGAGACTGTTGAGTATTTTATCCTTTATAAAATGATATACTAATTGAATATAATTATGTGAATAAAAAAGATTGGTATATGAAACAGAATGATTTTTATAAATTGGAATAACTTTTTCGTAGGAATAT
>CAYWBI010000186.1:0-7361 GCA_964456445.1 uncultured Calditrichaceae bacterium | reverse complement strand
GTTTGAATCAGACCTATTTCAAACAGATTGTTAAACAGTCGTATTTTGGGTTCTTTAATATGCAGAGCGTTTAATATAGTTTCCCTGCCAAGCCCAAAAAACATTTTAGCCGCGCCTTTTATACTCTGCTTTAAAAAAGCAAATGGAGCGTTCATAATTATTTTTATAGCAGTGCTCCGGTATTGTTGATAAAAAGCATAAGGGTCTTTATTTTTTAACAACGCATATTTTAGACTCATCTTTTCTTCCAGCACATTTTTTACTTTTTCGCGCGGAAGACCTTGTTCCCGGGCATACAGCGGTGCCGCATATAAAATGAGTGCGTTATAATCACCGGAGATGGAAAAGAAAAAGTGGCGGTGTTGTATTTTATTGCGGATAACCCAGGGGGCGATAAGCATGAGAAAGATCAGGCTGAACACAGCCCACTCCCTGATCCGTCCCTGTTTATAAAAATGGAAGGCCAAAGCCACGGCCAATATAAAAAGCAGATAAAGCCCCACGGGCCGTACATGCGCGGCCAGGGCCAGAAGAACAGCAGCGATATATAAATCACGTGACCTTTCCGCAAGCAGAAAACGCGCTAGGTAGAAGAAGGAAGCCGTCAGCAGCAGTACAAACAGGCTGTCACTTAAAAAAGCGTTACAGGAAAATATGGCCAAAGGATCGATGGCCCAAAGGATACCGGCCAGGAAAGCGGCCTTTTGCAAACCGAACAGACGGGCAAAACGGATAAGCAGCAGGGCCAGCAGGCTGTCTAGGATAAGCTGTAGCAGTACCACAACCCAGGGATGGACGCCAAAGACAAAATAAACCGCTTCAATAAAAAACGGGTAACCGATGGTACGCAACATGGACTGGTAATCATCATGCGGCGGATAGGTACCCTGTTGCAGCAAACTTACGGCAATATTGTGGTAACCGGAGGCGTCGTTGACCAGCAGTTTTTCCTCCCCGCCGGGGCCAAAGGGCTGCACCATAAAGAAGAAGCCAAGACGTAGGGTCAGGGCCAGGGCAAAAACAAGGAGATAAGCGCGCTGTTTTTTTATAAAATTCAAAGGGAAGTCGTTGCCGCGGTATGGATTAAACGTTCAATTTTTTAAAGTTGAGATAGGCTCTATCGGCCAATTCCAGCATTTCTTTATCGCCACGGCTATCACCATAGGCATAAATGGATTTAAAATCGCTCAGCCTAAATTGCTGCTCGATACGCCGTACCTTTTCGGGTCCAAAACAATTGGGCCCGGCCAGTTTTCCACTGATTGTGCCAGCGCTCAGCGCCGCTTTTCCGGCGATCAGCTGATAACCATGTTTTTGGCACCAGGGCTTTAGCCAGTTTTCCAGAGAGGCAGAGACGATGACGATGGCATCCCCGGCATGGGCGGCCAGTCGTTCCCGCGCCTTGTGACGGACTATTTTATCGATTTGTTCGAGAGCGTATTTTCGGGCTTTTTGGTTAAAGTTTTTTTCCGGCCAGCCGGCGAAGAAGTTTTTTAAGAAAGCTTCCTTGGCTTGCGTGTTGCTGATTTGTTTCAGTTTAAAGCGCAGCAGCATGGGGGCTAACCGCAGCATCCCGGCCAGGAAACGGGGCGTCCCCAACGCATAGCGGGTAAAATCCAGCAATGTATCTCGTGTGGTGATGGTACCGTCAAAGTCAAAGAGGGCCAGCACATTTTCTTTTTCCATTTTGCTTACCGGATGTATTTACACCACCAGAAGGTCCCTCGACTCCACTGCGTTCCACTCGGGATGACAGACATGGGGTCATTCCGAGCAGCTAGAATTAAACCTACTTGATGGATTACTCGCGAGGAATCTTTCCTGCGGGCAACTTATAATCCTACCAACTCCAAGAAAGGTCCCTCTATTCCGCTGCGCTCCACTCGGGATGACAGACATGCGGGTCATTCCGAATCCCACAACCAGAAAACAATAGCTGCCACAATCCGGGGTGAGGAATCTTTCCTGCGGGCAACTTATAATCCTACCAACTCCAAGAAAGGTCCCTCTATTCCGCTGCGCTCCACTCGGGATGACGGAACGGTTGGCGCTTCGCTAAGGCCCCTCGACTCCACGTTGCTCCGCTCGGGAGACAATATTACAAATTCATCCGTTTAAAAATTCCTTCGGGAATAACACGGATCACCCACATGATAAAACGCCACATGCCCTTAACATAAACCACACTCCTACCCTTTTTCCATGCTTTGAAAACAACATCCGCCACCTGTTGCGGCCGGGCGGTTAGTAGGGGCGGCAAGTCAAGCCCTTCGGTCATCTTCGTATAAACAAACCCCGGTTTGACCGTAAGTACATTCACGCCACTTGCAGTAAGACGGTTGCGTAAACCGGAGAGATAAGCCGTAAAGCCCGCCTTGGCGCTGCCGTAGATGTAATTGCTTTTTCTTCCTCTGTCGCCCGCCACCGAGCTAAAGGCAATAATAAAGCTATTTTTCCTATTCTCAAAATCATTGGCTATGATATTTAAGATGCTCATACAGCCACTATAATTTGAGTTTACTATTTTCAGCATCTCTTTAAAATCACTTTGAGCCCTGTCCTGTTCACCCAAATAACCCGCCGCGCACAGCACTCCGTCCGGTTTCGGTTGTAAGCCGTCGTATAATTCCTTATGGCTGTCAGAATCAGCTAAATCAAGGGAAATAACCTTTGTTTCTATGTTGAACCGGATATGCAAATCCCCAGCCAACTGTTCCAGCGGCAGCAAATCTCCACGCCCGCTCAGATAAAGATTAAAGCCTGTCCGGGCAAACTTTCGGGCAAGCGCTATGGCCATATCGCTTTTTGCGCCGATAATAAGGAGAGTAGGCATGTTTTTTCTTTTTACCTTTTCATTTCGCAAAAACGTCATTCCGGGTTATTGAAATATCCTTCGACTTCGCTGTGCTTCGCTCAGGATGACAGTTTGGTGCAGCACGCATAAAAGGTCCTTCAATTCCGCTGTGCTACGCTCAGGATGACACGTTGGGGCAGTGCGTATGAAAGATCCATCAATTCCGCTACGCTACATTCGGGATGACAAACGGGGCTCATTCCCAATCATTCGATAAATCTTTCCATTCGGAATTCTTTTTATTTACAAGGTCATTTTTCTTGCTGCGCCGCCATTTTTTTAATTGTTTCTCCCTGGCAATGGCCGACAAGACATCTTCATAAATCTCGTAATAAACCAATTTTGTGACATTATATTTTTTGGTAAAGCCATCTATAAGTTTACATTTGTGTTCATGTACGCGCCGTTCAAGGTTATTGGTCACACCAATATACAAGACTTCATTGTTCCAGTTAGCCATGAAATAAACAAAATAAAATTTAAAAGAAACCATGAAAGCAGAACCGTTTCTTTTATGTTTTTAGCGCCCCCCCAAACGTCATTCCGAGCGACCAAAAACAAGGGGAGTGCCACAATTCGCCGCGAGGAATCTTCCCACCCTATACCAGAAATCCTTCCGTAACACCAAAAGATCCTTCGACTTCGCTGCGCTTCGCTCAGGATGACACAAAAAACAGAAACGTCATTCCGAGCAACGAGAAATAAGGGAAGCGCTGGGATACCCCGCGAGGAATCTTTCCGGCATATAACCGGAATTCTCCTCCGTAACACTGAAAGATCCTTCGACTCCGTTGCACTTCGCTCAGGATGACAAATTGGTGCAGCACGCATGAAAGGTCCCTCAATTCCGCTGCGCTACATTCGGGATGACAAGCAGGGTGAAACGGAATCATAACCCCAAACGATCGGATTGCAAAGAACGGATAACTTTATCCATACCATGTTCTTTGCGAAAAGTCCGGAAACGTTCAATTTCCGGATACCCCTTCTCAAAAACCGTTTTGGAAACCCGGGCATCTTTTGCCAAATAAAAACGGCCGCCGTTCTCCACCACAATCTTATCCAACTCTTTCAGCAAAGGAAACAGCCCCGGCTCAATTTTAAAGTCCAGAGCAAGTGTATAGCCCCGCATGGGGAAGGACAGCCAGTTTTCATTGGCCTCGCCAAAAAGTTTTAAGACGGCCAGGAAGGAACCTTTACCGGAGGCCGCGATTCTTGACAATATTTTTTCCAAACCATTGTAACTGTTCACAAACGGAAGAACAAATTGATATTGGGTAAAGCCCTTTTTTCCATAAATTTTATTCCAGTTCCCCAGCGCATCCAACGGGTAAAAAAAAGAATCGATGCCCACCTGGTTGTGGCATATGCCCTTCCCCGCTTTATGATAGTAAAGGGTATTAAACAGCTTAACAGTGAGTTTATTCAGGGTAAGTGAGGGCAAATTTATGGGTACATCCCCAAGGGATCTGTCACGATAGGCAAGTCCGCCATTTTCAGCATGATCACCCACATTAAGGATGGCTCTACCACGCTTTTTCCCCTTAGCCAAACAATCAATCCAGGCAACTGAATAGGGTTGGTCTTTGTACTTTTCAAAAGCATCAAAGGTGTCTTCCAGATTTTTGGTACGAATAACCGTTTGATCGATATAAGCCGATTTGATTTTTTTTAAACGAATACGCGCTTCAAGAATAATACCTGTCAGCCCCATACCGCCACAGGTGGCCTTGAACAATTCGGCGTTTTCAGACGGTGAACAAAGCTGTGTTGAACCATCGGGGAGTAACAAATTAAAATCCAGGACACACTGACTAAAGGCGCCCTCCACATGATGATTTTTGCCATGCACATCGGCGGCGATGGCCCCGCCAAGGGTGATGCGTTTTGTTCCAGGCGTGATTCTAAAGAACCAGCCCCTGGGAATAAAAACTTGCAGGATATCATCCAGCATGGCGCCTGCTTCACAGGATAGGACACCACTTTGTTCATCAAATCCAAGCAGATAGTTTTTAGACTTCAGGGAAATGATATGTTTGCTTAGGGAACTGTCCCCATAACTACGGCCATTGCCCCGGGGAATAAAGGGTTGCATTTCCGCTACGCTTCCTGTTTGCTCAAAAGGCACACATGTAGCTTCAACCCGGGGATAATTTCCCCATCCCGCAATTTTCATATCATTGAACTTTTTATATTAATAACACAAAAAAATTTCAGCTCTTTTACACTTGTAATTTTGACATGAAAGCTCCACCCACTCCCCCCATGGGGGCATTCCGAACATTAATATATAAGCGTACCGGAAGAATGCAACGCGAGGAATCTATCCCCCTTAAATCAAAACGATGGCCAAAAAAGCAATAAGCCATAAAACAAGAATCATTTTTAGAAACGTATCCGCAAGAACCAATTGGGTTGGACTACCACTTTTTTCTTCAACAAAAGTTAGCTGCATATAGCGCAGAACACCAAGTATAACAAAAGTGGCGGTGATATAGAGATAATGCGTATGCATCCGTATCATCACTTCTTCAGAGATCGTATAGAAAATATAACTGACGATAACCACGCCGGACATAAGCGTCATGCCAATATTGATAAATTCAAGACTGTAACCATCGATGCTTTTTCGTGTCCGTTTTCCGCGCGAGGCCAGCAATACATCATCACGCCTCTTAGCCAGGGCAATAAATAACGCCAGTAAATAGGTTAGCGTCACAATCCATACTGAAAGCGGTATATCTGTGGCGGTACTTCCCGCATATAAGCGTAACACAAATCCAACGGCAATGAGTGAAATATCCACCAGGGCAATGTGTTGGAGTTTTAGCGAATACAGAATATTCATTCCAAAATAGATAGCAAGTACAAATAGCAAATTTAAACTTACCAGATAGGCCAGCGAAAGGGAGATAAGAACCAGGATAATTAAAACGAGCCAGGCAGTGCCAACAGAAACAGCGCCACTGGCCATCGGCCGATTTTTCTTTTGCGGATGACGTCTGTCATCATCGATATCTTTCCAATCGTTAAAAATATAAACCGCAGAGGCCATAAGTGAAAACAAAACGAATGCTATCAGGGCATGGACAATATGAACGGTGGTAAAAGAAAAGGCAAACAATAGCGGTGCAAAAATAAAGATATTTTTCAGATAGTGCCGTGGGCGAAGTAAACTTAAAACTGACATCATAAATTGGAGTTACCTTTGTTTAATCATTGTGCTTTTACCAGCCATTCTTTGTGCTTTCAAAGGGTACAAAATCGATAAAAGGATAAATTGTTGAACCTGTATCAAAATCACTGGCATCCAATATTTTTTGTGAAATGGTTGCATTGGAATTGGAATTCCAAAAATTATTTTTGAAATCCAGTGTATCAGCAATAAACCTTCCCTTACATTTTACATCATAATCAGTACTACTATAAAAGTTATTAAAATTTGCCCCGCCTCTTACTTTATACCCCATAAAAATGTGATTTGTGTTTGCCAAAAAATCATTAAAACTCAAATTCAATTGTGAATCCGATGTACGGAAACCGCCAAAGTTTATGGCAAAACCATTGAGGCATTGTTTAAAGACATTTTTAGTTACCTCCGACCCGGGATTGTCAAAATATTCAATGCCGTTGGTTCTGATACGTGCAAATATGTTTTTTTGAATATCCGCCTTACAGGTTGAAATATTTAGACCAAGCCTGGCATCGGCAATCATGTTGTTTTTAAAAGATACTTCCAGGCAATTAAACAGTTCAACAGCTGTGTTGGTGAAATGAATATAATTATAATCAAAAGTTACATTTGCTGTATTCTTAATATAATACCCATTTTTTACATAATTGGTCTGCACATGGCTGATTCGGCAATTCGAGGCTTCATGCACAAACACTTCCGCGGCTTTACTGGTGTCCTGTGGTACAAGATAAATTTGATTACCTGCAATTCCGTTTAAATCAAGATTGCCGTTCGTGTCCAATTTGCCATTGTTACGGAATTCAATGATTGTTCCCGCGCCAACGGTTAAATCGGCAAAGTTAAATGTCACCCGTCCGTCAATAATTACAAAGCTATTGGACGGAATGGAAAGCGGCTCAAAATAGGAGCCTTTCAGTATGACGGGCTTGGGTAAATCAATCGTGCTCTTAGCGCTATTTGGTTGTTCATACAAGACCCGCCAGCCATAACCATGGGCTTGGGCAACAATATTGTATTTATCCGGAGCTACATCTTTTATTTCCCAACTGCCATCTGCGGTGGTCGTTGTCGTATAGACAGCTTTTTCCACGCGCCAGAAAAATTCCGTGCGCTGGCTTAGCGCCACACCGATACCAGCATGCCGGTCGCGTTCATTGGTGATGGCGGTATCCAGTTCCACGGTTTTGTACAGCGCCAGGGTTACACCCGCGTTATCGCTTGCCCCGTCAAGGGTTACCGTACCGGAAAAGGTTACCTTGTCCGAGGAGGTGGGGGAAGTGCAGGAGAACATAAGGAAAAAGGCAAAAGATA
>CAYWBI010000185.1:0-7395 GCA_964456445.1 uncultured Calditrichaceae bacterium | reverse complement strand
CAATGAATATTAATATGTTAAAGACTATTTTACTGAGCTAAGGACATAATCAATAAAACAAAACAGGGCATAGCAGTGTTGCCGCCAATTCCACAATTTTGAACCGGCCCAAAGCCTCTGAACCGATGTTTCTCCTTGGCAACGGAATTTCCGCTTGCCTGCCTTTGGCATGGCTGTGCTGCAACATACCGTAAGGGGTGTGGCCAGACTCTTTAAAATATGGCGGCTTCCTTTATTGGGGGGAGGGCTACAGTGGTTTTTTAACATGAAATTGAGCAAAGAAGCTTCCCAAAAACCGCCACTAAACGGTTCTGTACCGCTGGGTGTTCACCGACAACATTTCTCTTTTTTATTGTCTATATGGCCATGCCCTTTTAATTCCCTCAATTTTATGTTATGTTTATTTATATGAAATTTAATATAATCCAGATAATCAGCATTTTTGCTGTTTTGCAATCGCTTATTATGTGCTTTTACTTTCTTGCGCTTAAAAAAGGCGATCGTCAGATAAATTTATTATTGTCACTATTTTTGTTTTGTTTTGCAATTTTAATGACACTATCGCTTTCCCTGACGGAAGGCCTTGAGCTTGTGTTGATAAAATATCACAAGCTTATTTTTCTTCTGCGCCAGATAGCTTTTTTGATTGGCCCCCTGCTGTATTGGCTTGTCCAGCGCTTATCGAACTCAAATTACAGGCTAAACGTTCAATCCACGTGGCATTTATTGCCATTCATGATTTCAGTTATTTATAACGGGATAATTATAGCGCCGCTACCAAAATTCATCTTTTGGCTGTCAACCTTAAGAATGATAAATACTATTCTGATTTTGATCCATTTACTCATCTATGTTGTGGTTTCTGTTGCATTCATCAAAAAAAATAGAATGTTCCTGAAATTTACACTGAATGCTTCGCGCAAGACCATTCTATCATTCCTGTTGCTGGTAATATGCGGGACGGTTATCGTGTGGTTGGTGGAGCTAAATTCACTGGTTATACTCAGTATCTTAAAGTATTTCACATATTGCCCAAACATGACCGGTCTTTACTCCGCGGGCACTTTTGTGTTTTTTAACCCGATCGTTTTTTTTGTTTTGCTTAAACCTGAGTTGTTCAGGAACAATAAAAAATATGGAAAATCACGTTTAAAAAATTCAGAAAAAGGGGCTTATCAAAAAAAACTGGTCGAATATATGGAAATACACAAGCCTTACAGGGATTCATCCCTGACCCTGACCGGTTTATCAAAACAATTATCCATTACAATGTGCTATTTGTCCCAAATTGTAAACGAATCATTTAATCAAAACTTTAATGATTTTATAAACAGCTATCGTATAAAAGAAAGCCAGTATCTGTTGTTGGATCATTCAAACGGCAAAATGACGGTTCTTGAAATTGCCTACAAAGTTGGGTTCAATTCTAAATCCGCATTTAATACAGCCTTTAAAAAACATACGGATCTTTATATCGGGTCGATTTTTTTATTTTTTTTTGCTACTTCTGTAAATATTAAATCAACTTTTATTATGATTTGCGGAGGCAGCTCATGAAGAATCAATTTTGTGCAGTATTGGGTATAATTACGCTTTTAGTTATAATCTCAGAAAAAGCCTTGCCACAAACAACGCCAAAGGGCCCATATTTTGGCCAGCCGCCGCCCGGCCGGTCACCCAGGGTATTCGCTCCGGGTTTTATTTCTTTAGAAAACCGCTATGAATATCTTTTGGCCTTTTCATCCGATTTAAGGGCTTGCGTTTTTGGGGTCACAAATTCAAAGTGGAATTTTTTTACGTTGAAGTATACAAAAATGGAGGATGACGGTTCCTGGCCTGAACCAACTATCGCCCCCTTTTTAGGGGCCGGAGACGGACTGGCCCCGGCATACACCCAAAAGGGGAATAAAGTTTTTTTTGTGTCTTCGCGGCCAGGTTGGCCCCCGGCAAACATCTGGTATTCTGAGCGTGATGATACATCCTGGAATGTGCCGGTTAAAATGTCATCGCCTGTCAATTCCACTTCAAATGAATTTGGTCCATCCTTATCCAATGATGAAACATTATATTTCGCTTCGCTGCGGGACAGTGGGTATGGACAAGGCGATATATATTACTCAAGGTTAGAAAATGGGCAATACTCTTCGATAACAAATATTGGCGCGCCGATAAACGGGCCAAATAATGAAGCGTCTCCCTTCATCGCTCCGGATGGTAGCTATTTGCTGTTTGAATCGGACCGCCCCGGAGGCCATGGCCAGGTTGATATTTATATTAGTTTTTTTAAAGGTAATCGTTGGACCAATCCCCATAATTTGGGGGCCGAAATCAATACCAAGCAGATTGAAGACGGACCATTTGTTTCCCCTGACGGTAAATATCTGTTTTTTAACCGCAGGGCGGGTTTTGCAACAAAGCAGCAAACAGATATTTTTTGGGTGAATGCCAATGTTATTTTTGATACATCTTTAACAAGAACGGGCGGAATTGCGCCATCTCCCGACGAGCATCGTTTAGGTAAAAATTTTTCAAATCCTATCATTTCCACAACAACGGTTAACGATTACTTAAAAAATGAACGTTGAAACGATGACCAAAAAGATTAACACTTATAGAGAGGAATTGGGCCATGAAACAAGAATGTAACCTTAAAATGGTTTGGTTGACATGGGTTGGACTGCCAGTAACGGCAATTGTCTTTGGAGTGTTTCAGGGATGGTGGGCTACAGCTTTAATACTAATTGTAGGTGTGTTTTCTCAAATATTCTACGTTAAAGAATTCCCAAGATTATCAAAAATTCTTGGCTATGGCTCAGTTCATGATATTTCAGCCGAAGTTAAACACAAATTAGAAAGACCATCAATAATTTTTCTTTTTACTGCTAATGTCTGTCCTTTTTGCCCTATTGTAAGGCAACGGCTTACAGAGTTGCAAAAGGGGCTGGGATTCAAACTGCAGGAGATTGACATTACATTTAAACCGGGCCTTTTAAAAGAAAAAGGATTTCGGTCGGTTCCCGTGATCGAAATGGATGGAGATTATTGGGTTGGCAATGCCACAAGTGCCCAGCTTTTTTCTTTTATAAATAAACATCTATAATTTTAGCAAAAAAAAATAGTATTTACGTATAGAACCGTTTCTGCAAACCTGGTTACGGAAACTTCATGCCGGGCAATTTAACCAACAGGAATTCCTGTTGGTGATAAAGAGTATGAATTTGCTTTTGAAAAATGCAGCGGAAAAAACCTAAAAATTCTATTTGATGAATGGCTCACACGAAACGGCGTTCAGGATATGGAACTCAATACAAAAGGACAGGCTATGGCGCAGGGTATCGTTTAGGCCGGGCTATAATCCCAAAAGGGGACAAATATCATTTAGAAGTACTTGTCGCAGTTACGTGGAATTTTGATATCCAAAATCCAACGCTTAAAATTTCAGACACAAAAACGGATACCACCATGTTTTTACCATCGAAGCCGGATTCTGTAACCTTTGATCCGGAACGCGTATTGTTTCATTGGACCAGGGGTTATAAAGCTTTGGCTGAAGAAGGAAAGGCAGATCCTATAATAAATCTTTTGCACTGCTCCTTGCTTGCAAAATAAAGCTCTTTTGGGGCAAGGTTGCATTTTGTCATCGAATATCTTATATACTAAAATAACCCCAAAAACAAAGGCTCGTCCAGGAAAGGTGTTTTTATGGCGCTTAAATTCAGCAATTACAACAAAACTTGTCCTAAGTAGCGATTGTTTTTTACAGCAGTATGTTGTGCTACAAAAACGAAAGGAGTAAATAATTATGAAATCATTTAAAAAAGCATTGTTGTATGGATTTTTTGTTTGGCTAATTGTTTTTATAACTGCTTTTTTGATTTTTCCAATTCATGAAACAAATCGAATATTTTTTGAGTCGATTATGCCCGTTGTAATATCAATAGTAACTTCATTTTTTACATTTAGGTATCTTAGCAAGGTTGAAAGCAATTTTATAAAAGAAGGATTGTATTTTGGGGTTGTTGTTACAGTGATGAACTGGATTATTGATGCCGTATTGATCCTATCGCCAAGCCCAATGCAAATGACGTTATCCGATTATTTCCAGGATATAGGATTTACATATTTTATGATCCTTCCAATAACCTTAGGGTTTGGTTACATTGCCAATCATTTTTCACAAAAAAGGAACTGATATGGAAAAGGGGAACTCTGCAAAAGATTAATTCCAAAGGAACGGGACCTTGATAAGATTGCCAAAACGTCAATTGCGGATACAGAAATAATCTCATATTTATTAGAAGGGGTACAGGACGAAAACGTGCGAACCAAATTTGGTGTTTTAATACTCGTGTCCGAATCAGTGAGCAAAGCCCAGGCATTATTAGTAGAATCAAAATTTTCTTCATTATACTATTTCCGGATATTTTAGACATCGTTCTGTTTTAGATTTAGATGGTAACATACATTTCCCCCCAAAAAGCTTTTCCAATAAGATTAAACAAGAAAGCCATCGGAAAAGCTAAAACACGCGCCCGCTTGTAGGCAAGCGCGTGTATGTAGTCTCCTAAAGCGGCAGATAAAAAGTCCGTTCCTGACTTTCCCTTTTGGAACAGGGGATGCAGATTTTTTCACCGTCTTTAACCCGCAGATAGCGTTCAAAAACATATTCACCGCAGATAGCACATTTGGATTTGTTAAAAGAACCCTTGACCGGCGTGTACTTAAAATCCGGCAACGGTTCAATCGAAAACAACGCCTCGTTATCGGCTTTTAGCACGAGGTCAATCACTTCCTGTGAAACTTTATCGGGGATATCCGAAGGCTCCACGCCTTTTTTCCGGTACACGAAAAATTCCAGTCCGTTCAGGCTGTCGGTAAAAGTGCTTTTTAAGGCGATACGCACCGCGCCTTTTAGTGGATGGTAAAACGTGGCTGCAATCTTGCCGTAAAAAAGTTTAAACATTTGCCCCTTGCCAAAGGTAGCTGCAGTGGACGATTGGATCCCGTCTTGCAAACAGCCCTGAGGATGCCCGATGCCCATTTCCGAAAAAACGAACATCTCGTGGTTATGCGCTTTACCTACGTCCAGTTTTTCCATGGCGACGGTTCCCATACGATAGCCGATCGGCATAAAGGGACATTTATGGCCATGAAATTCATAGGCCCATTCCGGTATCTTAAACATAATAACCTCCTGTGGATTATTTAACTTCATTTGTTATTACATACCCGTTCGCCTCGATCAGGGAACGGACTTTATTCGCATAAACCAATACATCGTCCATCGAGGTGGACGTAACGGTAAATTTCATATACCCCGGTGTATTTTCTTTTTCACCCTTGATTGTAGGCACGTTCAGTTGCAGGTCAATGATGTCGGCGGGTTCGTTCTCCAGCAATTCGGCCATCTTTCGCAGAAAACGTTTTTCACCGAATTCCCCGGCAATCTCAAAGGTGATTTTGGTGATGGTCCCGGAAATTTGTTTTTTGATTTCCGCACTCAGGTTTTGTCCCCCGAGACGGGCTTTTTTCGCGGCGGCCTCGTTGTGGACCATCTTAAAGATTTTATGTTGGCGTTCCATGTTCCAGATAAGATCACGTCCGGGAAAGGTGATGGCCTCCGTCGGGCATACCGTGGCACAAGTCGAACAGCCCACCATGCAATTGTAGGGCCGGGCAACGGAAGACTTATAGGGTTTTTGTTCGGTCCGTTCAAATACTTCCCGCCCACAGGAAAGAAAACAAAGTTCGCAACCGATACACTTTTCCGCCTCGAGGCTTGGGAACCAGGGGATTTCCTTCCTGGGGATGGTGTGCCAGGTTTGTGTCGATAAATCTTTTGCCATAAGAACCTCCATTTTTAAATAATATGCATAAACAGCAGTCCTGCCCAGAGGGCCAGTCCCACGCTAAATATCCAAAGGATGTCCAGTTTAAACCAGCGTACCGCCACAAAGGCCAATGCGGCAAAAACAAAGGACATGGGCGATAGCAGCGTGGCATGCGACAGCTGCACAAGCACAAAGGCCAACATGCCCACGAATGATGCAAGCACACCGGTCAGGGCGCCGCGTACAACTTTCAGGTTACGGATATGGATAAAAATATCCGAGAAAATCAGGGTCATGATAAATGAAGGTGAAAACATGGCAAAGGTGGCCAGTGTGGCGCCCAGGACCCCGCCAATTTTATAACCGATAAAGGTTGCTGTGATCAAAAACGGCCCCGGCGTGATTTGCCCCAGGGCAATACCGTCGGCAAATTGATGCATGGTAAGCCAGTGATGCCCGCTGACAATATCGGATTGGATAAGCGGCAGGATGGTGATCCCGTTTCCAAAGGCAACCGAGCCGATCTTGAAAAAAGAGAGCGCGGCAAGCCCGGTGTCCGAATGCAGGGCCCAGGAAAAGACAACAACCGCAAGGGTCAGTGCCAGCGCGATTAAGATGCCAATCCGGCGCCGGAAGGGAGTGGCGCTTACCGTGTAGGGCGTTTTGCCCCCGGGCGCCAACGATTGCAGAAAAAGGGCGCCCAGGACAATGGCGATAAGGATAATCCAGAGTGCGTTAAATTTAAATAAAAGAGCCCCGAAGGCCATAACGGCGATCAGGGATTCGGTCCGCCCCTTGATTGCTTTGTTGCCAAGTTCCAGCGTTACATTGAATATAACCCCAATCACCAGGGCTTCCAGCCCGATAAAAAGCGGATGCACCCAGTCCAGACCTGCGGCGGCAAAATAGAGGGCGGATAAGCCAAGCATCATAAAATAGGAGGGCAGGATAAACCCGGCAGTGGCCATAAATGCGCCCCGGACGCCCCGCACCTTATAGCCCACATAAGCCGTAAAATCGATCATGATCGGGCCGGGGTAAAGCTGAACCAGGGCCAGCCCTTCGTTCATCTCCTCTTCACTAAGCCAGCGGTTGCGTTTTACCACGCTTTTAAGTTTTTGCAGCACGGCCATGCTAAAGGCGGTTAAGCCGATCAGAAAATATTCGGAAAATATTTTTAGAAGGGAAACCTTTTCAGCAGCGGGGCGATCGGTTGATTCTTCATTTGGGGTCATTTTAGAGTTTCCTAATCATTGGTCACGAGAATGGTAGTATCGGCTTTGATGTTGTCTGTAACCGGGCAGCGGGCTTCGGTCTCTTCGAGCCAGGCTTGCTTTTCTTCCGACGTTGCGCCGGGCATATCGGCCATAACATGTACGCGGATATGCTGAAAGCCGGCGCGTTCTTCGAAGGAACAGCCGATAAAGGTACAAGGGTTCATTACCCCTTCGATTTTTATCTGCATCCCCTTGAGCGTAAGCCCTTTTTGCCGGGCAATTTCATGACCTGTCACGTTCAGGCATCCGGCCAACGCCATAAGCAAAACCTGGATAGGGGACGGGCC
>CAYWBI010000184.1:0-7398 GCA_964456445.1 uncultured Calditrichaceae bacterium | reverse complement strand
TTTTACCTTGTTTTTTACTTCCTACTTCTTATTTCTTATTTTTCCAGCCCGGTTTAAACCCCAACGGGGTTTATAACAGAGCGAAGGGCGAAGCCCTGGTAAAAAGGACAATTTAAGGGCGAAACCCCGAAGGGGTTTTATAAGGGGTAAACGTTTTGCCGCGGAGACTCAAAGGCACAAAAAAGAACCGTTTGTTTTTTAGGAACCGCATCGACTGTGTCAATGCATTTGCCTTATACCCAAAATTTATACAGCACACGAAAATGGGTACAAGGCAATTTTTATCCGGCACGTTTCGACTACACGATCATAAAGCCCCCGCACATCATAGCGGTTCAGCGGGTCGTTGCCCACAAAGGCGTAGGGCTACTGTCCTTGTGAAATGAAGTATAAGATGGCAGTTCGATTTAAATAAAATAGAGAAGTAGAAAAGATATTATCAAGTAGCATACTACCATAATACTTCCTGCTAATTTTTGTTTTGATGATTCATTCTCGAATTCTTTTTTAATTTTTAAGTATTTATCTTTATAGGAATAGACAAAATAAATGATTATTGAAATAGAAAACACTAGTATAGGACCAACAATCTTCGGGATATGTGTAATTGATATTCCGAAATGATTGCGTAACATTAATAACGCGTCCATAATATTTATAGATAAAAAAATTGCAAATAAAAAAACCGCATTTATATGAGGCTCCCTATTTTTACCCCATAAGCCTATGCTCCATATATAAAGTTTAAAAAATATATATCTGGGAATTTTTAAGATGGGTTTCATATTAACGCCATGGCCTCCAATTTTCATCAAAGTACCTCACCCACCTAATCCGTATCTTTTTCCCATTCATCTGCTATTTTGTGTTTATCCAGGGCGTATAATGCAGTACTTCCGTTTTTTTGCGAACTAACAGCAGAAAAAAATTCATATTTGTAGATTTTAATCTTTTTTTTTCTTTACCATCATGTACGGTATAAAATGTGGCTGACGAGATTTCACGTTTTCTCCGGTTTATTTTTTCTATTATGGTGGCATTAAAATATATGTCGAGCCAATAATTATAGGCTTCTATTTCAGAATTTGTTTTAACCTGGCTATAATCCCACCAAGTTGTACCGGAACATCCCAAATAAATATCCACATAATCTTCATACAGGGAAAAGAGCGCTTGTATATGTTTGTTGCCTTTGGAAGTCAAACGAATATCTATTGCCCTTTTTTTTATAATAAATTTGGTTCTTTTTGGGTCCAATTCGTCAAAGTTAATTTGATCTATTTTGGAGATCAAAGGAAGATAGGTGATGTCAGAGCAAAGTTGTGTATTGCTTCGCATACTTTCTTTAAAATCCTTGTAAGATAATTCTTGCTTTTGGATTCCCGACTTATGGTATAAAGACATGGTATATATCCCTATGTATTGGAAATTTTATATTGAATAGTGTAGTTTCTTCATTGCCAATAGAAATTCGAAAGACATGGGTCCCCCCGGTTTCATTATTCCATCCCCATCCCACCCTAAGGTAATCATTGCTGTTCGTAAGGCCCTCAACCCTGGATATTGCATGTCGGCCAAATAACTTACTGCCTACTCCCAAAGTTTTCTTTTTAAAAAGAGCACGCGAGGTTTTAATACTGTGTAACGTAGAATTTACGATACTAGTTGCCGGTAAAGCAACGGCAATTAACTTAGTCATTAGTTGTGCAATATTCCTGATCATTTTCCGGCGTTGTTGTATTTCAGGATCATCGGCAATCCATTTTTGAATCGCATCCCAACCACTTACATTTTCAGCTACGACCCAACGTACTTCCCATCTCAAATTTTCATAATAATCCTGATACCATGTAATATTGGTCGGATGGCCATCTACCTCAAGTAAAGTCAATTTCACTCGTTCGTAGTAATCATAAACGGCAACACGCCTAGGTTTAAGTTTAGCTTTACCTTTCTTATAGGACGGATGGGTCGCCAAAAAACTGCTTGACGAGCCGGTATAATAGGGAAGTACCCCATTAGAAGGGGCAAAAAAACTGTCCCATGAACTGTTAAAATCTCCATTCCAATCGTCATTCCAGTTGTAACCATTGTGTAGATCGGGTACAGGAAGCAGTTTTAATTTTGAATCGTCCAACAGCCCCTGCACATCATAGCGGTTCAGCGGGTCGTTGCCCACAAAGGCGTAGGGCGAAACGCCGGGGTCGGTGTAATACATGGGGTCCGGGCGGTTCCAGCGGCCCAGCTCCGGGTCGTACTCCCTAAAACCATAATGGTATTTGTTCAGACCGGCCTCCTGGTCCAGTTCCCTGGACGAGAATTTCATCTTGGCGTAAGGGTCGCCCGAGGCGTAAGACATGCCCGGCATTTGCATCCCAAAGGGGTAATAACCGTCCTTGGAAACAATGGCGCCGTTTTCATCCACGGTCACGCGTATGTTGCCAATTGCCTGCCCTGAGTGTAACCGAAGGGTGGTCCTTGATATAATAATAGCTTGCCGCGTTGTTTTTTTTCATTCTTTTTTTATTCAAACTAAAACCAGGAAGATCATTGCAGTTTTTACATCTTTGCCTTTTTACACAAAATTATGGACTTAATCCTTTATTCCACAGCAGCCTGAACATTTTCCTCTGGTATAAATGATATTTCTTCAACTTTTATTGACTTGCCTTTTATTTCAATACCGTTTGGCCTCAGAGTAAGTATTTCATCTTTTGGTATTGTAAACTCATTAGCTAAAAGGCTTGGGACAGCATCAGCATCATATTCCAGCCAAAATGACTTTTGCGACATCGAAGGAGTTGGAATTTTATTTGTAGTATTATTTTTAAAATGAAAATACTTAGAATCGATAATCATATTTTTCCGATTTATTATTACACTATCTGCACTCTCATTGTTTATTTCAATGCTAATTGCAGTATAAATAGAACCTTTGCCTCTCCAGCTGTATTTACCTGAAAAGTTAATACTTATTTCATTTAATACCATAGTATACTCCTTTTCAGTTTTTCCATTTTTTACAAAAACATAATCGTGAAAAGGAGCTGGACAATTTACCAGAATACATAACGATAGGATTAAGAATACATATTTTTTCATCATCGTAACCTCCTACGGTGTATATAATAGTCTTAGTTGCTCAGCAGCCCATTCCTGATAACCAGGCAAACTATAGACGCGAACTCCTTGAAAACTGTTCATATATTGTTCAACCAATCCTTTTCTTAAAAAAGTACCAACACCATAATTGTTTTGCTGGTAAAAATGTGCTGTTTCATGAATGAATGTTTCATCTCTACGATCTTGAACAAGTAGGTTTCGGCCTAGAGCAATTCCACGATCCGTAAACAAACTATAAACTCCACCGCTTCTATACACAGGCCCGTAATCACCAGCGCCATCTCCTACTAAAGAAAAATCTTTCTCCATTGAGTTAATTGCTTTTATAGCAGCTGCATTCGCTTTTGGATCAGGTTGTATTGCGTGCCCAAAAGCCAACATTGTTAATCCAGATGTAGTAAAACCTGCTTTAGCTCCGCTTATAAAGCCATTCTTAAAACCGGTTTCAAAATCACCTCCATTAATCAATGAACCAACGCCGCCACCAATACTACCCATCAGGGCGCCACGTGCAGTACCCTCTGCTAATTCTGAAGCGATATTTTTAAAAGCGCCTCCCTTTACACCACTAAACCCCGGTATACTACCACCAATGGCACCTCCAACCATAGAACCAATAAGGCCTCCTGCTGTAACATCACTTCCCATCATAGCAGAAGTAGCACTATACCCAGCGGCGTTCGTCGCCATATTGTATATCATATTATTGGAAATAGCCCCTTGTAACCCTGCAACATTTGCCAATCCCGCAATACCGCCTCCTACTCCACCGCTAATAGCACCTAACCCAACTGCACTTCCAAAACCTTTCCAAGTCCAATCTTCACCGGCAAATAAAGAATAAGTTGAACCGCTAACTAAAGCACCAATTGCTGCTCCAATAAGAATATCATCAATAATAAACAGTCTGCCATCTTCATCAAACCCGTTGACCGCCGTGTTGCCGTTAAACACATACCCGTTTGCAAACTGCCTTGCGGGGTCTATTACAACCCACCTTCCTAATTCCGGATAATAGTCCCTCCAACCAAAATGATATTTGTTTAACCCATTCTCCTGATCCAGTTCCTTACCGGAGAATTTATAGCGGTCCAGCGCGTTGCCGTTGTTGTAGCTCATGCCGGGCATACGCAGCCCAAAGGGATAGTAGTCATCCTTAGTTACAATGTTCCCGCTCTCATCCACCGTAACGCGGATATTGCCGATATGGTCCTTGATATAATAATAGCTTGCCGCATTGGTCTTTTTCTTAAAACCAAAACCGCCCAATTGCCAGGCTTTCAGGTGGCCGTAGGCGTCATACTCGGCCAGCATCTGCCCGTCCGCGCCGTAAATGTAATAGGCGTCCGCAAAATTGTCCGTTTTTTTGTACAGACGGTGGGCCTCGTCGTCGTAGCCGTAGGTGATGCTGGAATACTCGTCCGGCGTATCAACGCCGATGTTTGTCGGCAGTTCCTGGAAGTTATAGAAGATATCCGCGACATTCGTTACAATATCACTCGTCATGCTGCCGTTCAGGTTATAGCTACTGGGTGGCGGCTTCATACGTCCTTTTGGCCAGTTGGTTGGTCCCGGTGTTATAAACATAATAATAATCGTGCATCACCGCGCCGTTGTTGTTATAGCGTTTCAGGGTCAATATATTGCCGTTTTCATCATAGTTCAAATGGACCAGCTTATATTTATTTGTCGCCCCGCTCCAGCTTGTTGTTTTATAGCGGTAGTCGGCGGATTTTATCTGCATCAGGTTATCATAGCCAAAGGTATAACGGTGATGGTTTTGGGCAACGCCGCTCAGCGCGGGGTATTCGATTTCATAAGCATTGACCGTACCGTTGTAATAGCTTACCCCGCCATAAGGGGTTTCGTTATGGTACAGCTTCATGTCCATGGTCAGGCTGGTGCCGTTTTTAGTGGCGTTTATCTCGTCCATCCAGCCATACAGCGGGTCGTAAGTATAATTTATAAGCGTTTTGTCATTGCCAAAAACAATTTGTTTTTGCAGGCCCAGTGCGGTTGTCCCGCCCAGTTTAATTTCACGTTTTGCCGTGGCAAAATTATCGGCCGTATTTGTATATTGGGCAACAAAGACGCCACTATTGTCATAGGTGTACCAATAAAAAAGTTGGTCGGCGCCAGAGCTGTCGTAAATCATTTTCGCCAGGTTTCCATTTAAAGTGTATATATATTCAATTTTCTTTTCTATTGCTTTTACTTTTTGAACAATCCATTCGACCTGGCCTTTATCATTGTAGGAATACCAGGTTTTATAATCGTTAAACGATGCACTGTTGTTTTTATATGCTTTATAAGCCAGGCGTCCCTGGAGGTTATGGGCGCCATTATACCCGGCGTTGTCATAATGGTTAATAACGGTTTTTTCGGCGCCGCTGGAAGGGTAATTGGCGTCTTCGGCATTGTAGCGGTTAAAACCGGCATCGGTATATTTCCCTGTTTCCAATATCCGGCCCATATAGTCATATTTAAAATAAACCATTTTGCCAATTGCTTTATCGGCCGCATCGCGTTTAAAGCGCAACCGGCCATATTTGTTATAGATATATTCGGTAGTTCCCTTGTCCGGCAAGGTTTGTTCCGTGATCTGCCCCGTGTTATTGTATTTATATTTGGTGATCAAATTACCGTTTTCATCGGGCAGGTCTATTTTCCATTCCATTTTTAGTTTAAAGTCATATTGATATATTGGTCCATATTGGTGCGGTGGTGGTGGATCCATATACGTTATCGTAACCCTAACGACAGTGGCATTGGCAGGAATGTCATTATGGGTCCTGCTATCAGACAGGTTGCCGCTTGTATAAAAGGCATAACTTACAACGGCCTTTTTATAAAGACCGTTACTCTCCATATTGCTTACATTCAGCGTCGTCCCAACACCGTTATACATGAGGCTTTTTTGATCTGTTGCCGTTTTTAAGGGCTGCAGGGAATCGTAATCCCGGATCACGGGATTTGTGGTTTGCAGCAATTGGCCCAGGTCGTCATAAGTATAGTCCGTAACCTTATTAAGCCCACCCTCGTCTTTAACGGTTTTAAGGGTATTACCAAATGGATCGGTATATGAACTGCTTGATACGGGGCTGTTGCCCTGTGTATAATCGGTCAGTTTTGTTTTGAAAAGTGTATTTGCACCGTAGCCGCTCACGTCACCGGCCTGGTTAAGCTCATAATTATATGCCGTATTATAATCAGGTGTAGAAACCGAACCGTTTTTTCCCTGTAAATTAGATATAGATACGCGGCTTGTAGGATCCTTTAGATATTTTATTTCACTAAACGGACGGTTGTTTGCATCAGGGTTGTGGGCAGCAATGCACCTACTGATATAGTCCGGTACAAAATCATGATAGTTGTTTATTTCCGTTAAGTCAAGTTCGATGGGCAAATACTGTCGGTAGGCGCGGCCAAGGCTGTCAAATTCCGTACCCGTAACCACCAGGTTGTATGCACTGCTGTCCGGCTGATATTTTTTTATCTGATTTTGAAAATTACGTCCGTAGCCATCAAGATAGGCAGTGGCCATGTTTGTTTTGATCTCAATTTTTTGATTATTGCGTACAAACTGGATATTATCGAACCAAACAGGCGTGTTACCACTCTTGTTTTCTGCGATAAGTTTTGTATATACCGCGCCACTGGGGGCGGTATAAGTAGCGGTATATTCCGCCCAATCGTTACTTCCGGCGTTTTGTGCAGGGAAGTCCTCGCGTAACAAGTTTTTGTCGGCGTTGTACCAACGTAGGCCCAGCCAGGCGGTGGATGCTCCCTGTGATTTAAGAAATCCGGAAAGCGTGTAAGCAATGCCTTCATCAATTGGGATGTAATCCGTAGCGATGCTGGCGTTAAAGGTCCCCTGGACATACTTTACATGAGAGTCTTCCGTATAGGAAGATGTAGTAACTTTATAGACGCCGCTTTCTAAAAACTTAGTACCGTTTGATGTTTCGGTAGCTTGTACATACACGGTTTGTTGACCGTTGGGCCCAGGCTGCCAAATTTTAAAAGCAACCCCCTGTTGATTGACAAATGCGATTGTGCTCCAATCAACATTTTGCGGGGAATCAATGGTAAATTCCTTGGTTTGTGAGCCCCAAAGCATCAAATCTGTTATGTTACCGGCGGAACTGTTTAATAATTTTACGGCCAGGCTATTATTTACACCAACATTCTCAATGGAATAAGTTGAATCGTCCGCATTAAAAATATCGCCTTTCCAAAATGCAGGCCGTTTACTTGTCCCGGGATTGTCAAGTT
>CAYWBI010000183.1:0-7421 GCA_964456445.1 uncultured Calditrichaceae bacterium | reverse complement strand
ACTTAGTAATGTGACTAATGTTAATGTATTTTTCATAATTCAAACCATTCTTTCTTCTTTTAAAACTACCCTGCACTAATGAAAATTACGTACAAATATATCAATAAATATACAGTTTGTCAAATACCGGCAAATCATTTATCATAGTAAAAAACATTGCTGTTTCTATTTTTTCTTTAGTGTAAATATTTGTGACATCCTTGCCATTTCTTTCTAATAATATTCATTTCAATAAATTAACCCCATACATTATATTTTGAAAATCCGTATATTGAGCCATTCAATATTTATAGAATCCGGATATTCAATGCTCAAAAAACTTCTCATCTTTTTGTTTTTGCTTAGCGGCCTGCTCCAGGCCCAAAACCCGCTGTCGGTTACCCTGCATGCGCCGGTGTATGATTTCCTGGAACGTATGGAGTCGTTGGGAATAACCGCTAACCAGCTCAATGGCGCCCTGCCGCTGTCGCGCGGACGGATAGCGCAGCTTCTTGCTGAAATTGCCGACAAACGCGGACGTTTAACGGCCATCGATCAACGCCGCCTCGATGATTTTCTTCTGGACTTTCGCCGCGAACTTCGGCCACAGGAGAAATATGGGCAGACGGGAGAGGGTAAGACCTGGTATTCCACGCTCAGCTCATGGAACAATCTTAAGAAAGATTTTTACCGCGCCCTGCATCAACGTTACCCGGAGGAAGAGAATCATCTCTTTTTGTGGGAAACGGGCGACAGCAGTTTTTATGCCGATTATCGACAGGTCTTTACCTACGACGGCCGCTCCGATGGCCCGGCGCGCAATGCCAACGAACAGACCTATCTGTTTCGCGGCAATATTGGCAATTTCGCTTATCAATGGCAGGTCAGTTTACAGGCTGTGCGTGGAGACGCCGCCTATCGCCGGCAGGACCCCTTGTTAAAAAACACCTTTATCCAGGACAGCGAAAGCGGTAAAACCACTTTTGCCGACCGTACCGGCGGCGAACTGGCTATCCATTTTCGTGCTTTTGATTTCTCTTTTGCCCAGCAGCCGCTTAGTTGGGGGCCAGGGGAATCTGGCAAGTTGATCCTTTCTGATTGGGCTGAACAATATCCCTATATCTCGATT
Organism: uncultured Calditrichaceae bacterium; assembly: GCA_964456445.1. Taxonomy (GTDB): domain Bacteria; phylum Calditrichota; class Calditrichia; order Calditrichales; family J004; genus CAYWBI01. The sequence continues at coordinate 6,313 of CAYWBI010000183.1, read as the reverse complement.
AATAAAAATTGGGGCTGGGGACGCTTTACCATGGTCCATGCCAAGCTGCAGTCCTTTTTACAAACTACACTTGATGACGGTACACGCCTCTATCCCGATAAATGGCTGGCCGCCCATCGTTTGGAAATTTCCCCTTTCGATAATTTTTCCTTTGGGCTGAGCGAAATGTTTGTCTATGGCAACCGCTATGCTGACTGGAGTTATTTGTTCCCGCTCAATTTTTATCGTGCTGTACAGCATAAATTGCGTGACCGTGACAATGCGGCCATTGCCCTGGATGCCGAGTGGACCCCCTTTGATGGTGTTAAACTTTATGGCGCCCTCTTTCTCGATGATATGAAATTTGACAGTCTTGGCGGGCATTGGTATGGCAACAAACAGGCGGTGCAGACGGGGATAAATTGGTATGACCCTTTTGGTTGGGCAAACGCACGGGTAACGGCCGAATATGTGGCCATCATGCCCTGGGTTTATACCCACAAGTTTGCGGTCAATGCCTATACATCTGATAACCGTTCGCTTGGTCATTGGGCGGGCCCAAACAGCGAAGTTGTTTTCTGGGAACTGCAAAAAGATTTTCATGCCCGCTTTACCGCAGGGGTACGTTGGCAAAAACTGCGCAAAGGGCACAACCTGCCCAATGCCAATATCGGTGGGGATATCAATCTGGGGCACAACACTCTTCTTGGCAACCAGTTGGAACCAAGAAGAAAACGCTATTTTTTAGAAGGCGAGCTGGAAACCCGGCAGGAAACTACGCTGTTCGCCAAATACGAAATTTTTAATGATCTGTATTTATCCGCAGCGTATATTTTTACGCAAAGGCGTTTTAAAGACGCGAAGGAAAATTATAGCGATCTGCATTTTGGCTTTTTGTTCAGGTATTAATGGAATTCCAACTGGAATCCTGATGAAGTCATTCACCATTGTCGCTTTAAAGACATGGATCAGCCAATAAACAGATGCGTTTTAGATTTATAAATGCAATTTTGTAAAACAACAATGTCACAAATATTGTTGCTTCGGTCCAATCGTTTTAAAAGGAAATATATTGCATATAAGCTTTTTGATCATCGTGGGCGTTTCATTATTTGTTTTAGCGGTTAGCTTGTTTGTGACCTATCATGTGCGCGCATTTGCCATTGCCCGGAAAATTGGCGTCTATCCCAATGAACGTATGGTGCATACAGGCTTTATCCCCCGGCTGGGAGGCCTGGGCATTATAACCGGTGTTCTGGCTGGCGTAGTTGCGCTTATGGCCATATATGGGAAACTCTGGAGCCCGGCGCAGACGGGAATTTTGCTTGGTTCCATTATCATGGCCCTGGTCGGCGTTTTGGATGATATGCGCGGTCTGAACGCGCCGCAAAAAATCAGTATGCAATTTATTGCAGCAACTGTCGTTATTTTAAGCGGTAACCAGATCCAGGCCTTTCTTAACCCATTTGGGGCGTTTTTTCCTTTGGGATATTTTGCTTTACCGGTTACCTATCTGTGGTTAATCGGTGTAACCAATTCCTTGAATTTGCTCGATGGTTTAGACGGCTTGGCAGCCGGGGTCAGTTTAATTGCGGCTCTTGCCTTTGCACTTATCGCATGGCACGGCGGGCAAATAAATGGCGCCCTGCTTTGTTTGCTGCTCGTGGTTGGCTTATTGGGTTTTTTAAAATTTAACTATCACCCGGCGTCTATTTTTATGGGCGACACCGGATCCTTGTTCCTGGGCTTTTTTTTGGCGTCCATGGCCTTGAATATTTTTGATAGCGGGCACGGCCATGTAAATTTACTATTGCCGATTATAATTCTTGCGGTTCCCATTGGCGATACGATTGTTGCCTTTCTGCGCCGTCTGATCCGGGGCAGGCATCCGTTTAAACCGGACAAAGACCATTTGCATCACCGCCTTATTTATCTGGGGCTGACACATCTGCAGGCCGTTCTTATTATCTGTATGGCAGCCACGCTTTATACCGTTGTTGCCTTGCTTATCACCTTTAATGTTTTAACGATTGGTTATGGTCTTTTTTTACTGGCGCTTGTATTTTCCACTCTCGGTCTAAAAAGACTGGGGTATCTCGAAGCGCGGCGTTTTAAAACGGTTTATGGGGATAAAACAAAATTCCGGGTTAAAAAGGAAGCCGGCCCCCTGTCGTTAAACCGTTTCCTGCATCGGCTCTTGCTGGTGGCCACAGATTTGATTGCCATAAACCTGGCATTGGTCAGCCTGGTTAAAATTCGTACCCTTTGGCATCTCCCGGCCCAAAGTGTCATGGCGATGGATAGCGTCATATCAGCGGGACCGATGTTTGTGATCAGCCTGTTCTGGCTGGCATTGTTTTTTTTGAACGATCTCTATTCCATGCGCTGGGATGTTTCCCGTTTTGATAAGATCCGCCGTGTTACAAAGACCCTGATTTTTGGCCTGCTGCTTGTTTTTTTGCTTACCTGGGACAGCGCGGCCTTTCTGAGCGCCGGAAGGCTCTCTGTGCTGATCTATGGTTTTTTTCTATTTACATATATCAATGCCCTGCGTCTTATTGTTATCGGAATTGAAAAAAAATGGGGCGTTCTCGAATATGCGCCTAAGAACACTTTATTGGTAGGTACAAGCGATAAAGCCCGGGGTATGTTGAAAAATATCCGCAGAAATCCCCATTTACTTTATCAGGTGGTTGGCTTTGTAAATGAAGAGGGTTCATTGAAGCAATTTAGCAACTTAAAAAAGTTGGGCGGTTATACCGAGATCCCGGATATTATCCGTACACATGGTGTGCAGGAAGTCATCATCGCTTTAAATACCCGCTCTTTAGATGATATTCTGGAAATAATGGCCCGTACCGAGAATATGAAAATCGTTTATAAATTAATACCCCAATTTTATGATATTGTATCCGGCCACAAAACCGAAGATGTACTCGGGCATCCGCTTATCCGCCTGTTCCCCGATCAACTACGTTTATGGCAATGGATTGTAAAAAGGGCGCTTGATATTACCGTGGCATCGTCTTTGTTCCTTATGCTGTTGCCGGTCGGTTTTTTGGTTTATGTATTTTTGAAATTCAGCGGGGCGCATCCAGCATTGGAGATCGTGAACCGGGTTGGTAAAAACAAACGTATGTTCGGGATGCTTAATTTTAATGTAAATTTACCAAGAAACCGTGCACAGGAATTTATATACCGTAGCAATATTTATAAATTGCCGGAATTGTTAAATATATTAATTGGTAGTATGAGCCTGGTGGGGCCGCGTCCGCAAAGTCTTGAATTTGTAAAAACAAATAGCAGGAAAATAAAATTTTATACACGCCGTTTCCTTGTCCGGCCGGGGCTAACAGGTTGGGCGCAAGTGAATTATCGCTACGACACGACCTTGAAATTGCAAAGGGAACAACACCGGCATGATTTGTATTATCTTGAAAACATGTCAATAAACTTTGACTTTCGAATAATATTACGATCGCTTTATATTTTCCTTTTTAACGGTGGAAACCTTAATGGCAAATAAACCGCTTATTTCTGTTATAATAGTAAATTATAATGTCCGTGAATTTCTGGAGCAGGCGCTGATTTCTATAAAACGTGCGCTGCATGACATCACGTCGCAAATAATTGTGGTTGACAACAATTCGATCGATGGCTCTGTGGTTATGCTTAAGGAACGTTTTCCTCAGGTGACCTGTATTGTCAGCCCGGAGAATGTTGGCTTTTCAGCTGCGAATAACCTGGGTCTTAAACAGGCCAGGGGCGAATTTATCGTATTAATAAATCCGGATACCGTTGTTCAGGAAGATACCTTCCGGGGTTTACTGGATTTTTTTAATAAGACGCCGGACGCCGCTGCGGCTACCTGTAAAATTTTAAATCCGGATGGCAGTTTTAGCGTGGATTGCCGGCACAGTATTCCCACACCTGCCACTGCATTTTGGAAACTCATCGGTCTAAATCGACTTTTTCCCGGAAGCCGGACCTTTGGACGTTATAATCTCACCTATCTTGATGAAAATAAAACCTATGTTGTGGAAGGTATTTCCGGTTCATTTATGATGATCCGTTCCAAAACCATAAAGAAGGTGGGGAAACTGGATGAACAGTTTTTTATGTATTGCGAGGATATCGACTATTGCCACCGGATAAACCTCAGCGGCGGCAAAATTTATTATGTGCCGGATACGCAGATTATCCACTATAAAGGCGAAAGCACAAAAAAAAACAACCTGGACTATGTAATCACCTTTAACCGTTCGCTTTACCTCTTTTATAAAAAACATTATCAGCAGAATTATATCCAGCCGTTTAAATGGCTGATACTGTTGGGTGTTGTTTTCCGGGGACTGCTTATTTATTTCAAAAATTTCCTGGACAAATATTATCCACTTTTGCTGGATTTGTTGATTTTGAACCTGTCTTTATTCTTTAGCTTTTGGTTACGTTACAGCTACAAGCATAGTTTCCGCTTGGATGAATTCTTTAGCAACTACATCGTGATAAACGTGATAACCTCCTTGCTATATTTTGGCAACAGTTTATTTTTTAGTGCAAAAGAAAGGGAACGTCTTGCTGCACCCAAGGCATTAAAGGTACTGTTTAGCACCTTTCTTACCGTGGCGGCCATAACGTTCTTTTTTAAACAGTTTGCTTTCTCCCGTTTTGTGGTTTTGATTTCCGCATTGAGCAGTAGTGTTCTGATGATTGCCTGGCGGTTAATCTTTCGCCGCTACGCCAAACGCTATGCACCGGCCCTGGAAAGGGATTTTCTGAAACGCAGCGCACTTATTGTAGGCGATGATCCTCAAACGGCAGAATTACTTGAAAAATTAAACCCACATCAATTGGCAGGTTTGAATATCAAAGGCGTCGTGGGGCTTTTACGGGAGCGGATTGGGGCCTCGCTTGCAGGGTTCTCAATTGTATCTGCATTGGATCAGCTTGTGGAATATGTGCGTTTAAGGCATATCGACGTTATAATTTTTTCAACGCATAATATCAGCTATCAAAAGATATTTTCCCTGATGACCCAGCTCAATCCACTAAACGTTGAAGTGAAAATGGTGCCCGGTCATCTGGAATTTATGGTTGGGAAAACATCAATCGAAAAGCTGGACGATCTGCCGCTGCTGGATATTGATTATTCCTACGGCAGACTTTTTAACCGTATTGTAAAAAGGGCAATGGATTTGTTCCTGTCTGTTGTATTGCTTGTATTCAATGCACCGGTCGGCGTAATATTAGTTTTTACGGGCAAATTAAAATTTCAGCGTATTTTTAATAAGAGCCTTCCGGCAGGGTGGCTATTGGTTACAAAGGGCGGTGGATATCGGCGGTTTATGGCAAACTTAATAAATGTCCTTCTTAATAAAATGTCCTTTGTGGGCGCTGCCCTGGATGCGGATTGCAACTATCTCTCAACGCTCCATTATAAACCTGGTATCACGGGTATTGTGCAGCAAAACCACTCCCAAATTTCCGGGCATGTCCCCATGGATACCTTTGATTTGCAATATCTTAAAAATCAAGGGTTATTACTGGATATTGAATTAATCCTAAGGGCCCTTTTGCGACGTACATAAAATGATTTCAACCGATTCGATTTTCTCATAGATGTAATAATTTTAAACGGGCTTTTAGCAAATCTGATAGAATCCGCTGCGGAAAGGCCGATTAAATCAGAGAAAAATCTGCCTCTTTTACCTCGGGTCTTTGATAAATAATTTTACGTATGGTGTCATACTGCAGATAGGCATATTCATCCTGCAGCTTTTCTATAATAATGTAGGTGGGATAGTTGCCTTTTAGTTCCTTGAAACGCTGTCGGATGACATAATCACGAATGCCTTTTTCGCGCAAAAGGTTGTTATGCAAAAGAAATCTATACACCTCATCGCTAAGCTGGGGCTTTAGGGGATTGTTCACCATTGTATAACTCCTCATATAATGTGAATAGTTAGTATATGGTAACAAATATCCCGGCAAGCTCCTTTGTCTGCTTCCTGATGATTTTTCTTTTTACTACAAATTGAACACCGTTAGTATAATAGTTTTTTACGCATTCCACAAGAGAAAAATTTTTACCCTAACTTTTTTATGATTAAACCGAATATAAATAATCTAACCATAGTTCTGATCAGTCGCTGATATGACGCGAATTGTTCTTTTGGGCGGAAATATAAAAATATGGTGCACCGTTCCAAAATCGCAAACCAGTGTTCCTTGTTCTTAGATCAAGCTCTTGTGCAGCTCAATCAGGGAAACGGATATTTTAAACTGACGGCTTACTTTTCTTCCCCAACGGGGAAGAATAACAAAGCGAAGGGCA
>CAYWBI010000182.1:0-7456 GCA_964456445.1 uncultured Calditrichaceae bacterium | reverse complement strand
ATGTTCATTAAAAGGCGTATTCTATTTCCACACAAAACCCAGTAGAGCCTTAAAAAAGCATGAAAGGGTTATATACGTGAGGGCGCGTCTCGTTCATCCCGGGATTTAGGCCAATAAAATTCGCGCGAATCTTCGCTAGGAAAGGCTATATTAAAACTCAATCAGAATATTTTTTACATTTTTTCGCAAATTTCATTTGTAGCGGACTAATGGATATGGTTGTGCCCTTCCTTCGGGGGCACCGGGTCATATCCCGAGGTTCCCCAGGGGTTGCAGCGGGCAATCCGTTTGGCGCCCATCCAACTCCCTTTCAGCGGCCCGTATAGTTCTATAGCTTCGATCGTGTAATTGGAACAGGTTGGTGTATGGCGGCAATTACTACCCAAAAAGGGCGACAACGTGTACTGATAAACGTGTACGAAAAAGATAAGCGATTTTTGAATAACCGTTCGTAAGAGTTTCATTTATATTTAAAGTCTTTAAGTTGAAATAAGTTACAATAATTGCTGAAAAGCAATATCTGCACCGCTTTGAACAAACGGCTGATCCCACTTTATCAAGACATCTCTCCATTGGGAATACCCCAAACGGGACAGGTGTATTCCATCGGTTGTATAAATGGGGTTTAGACTCATTTCGTCCGTACTGAAATGACGGTAGATGTTTAAAAAGTCCAAATGTGCACCCATGCATTTCCGACTTAAGAAATCATTCATTTCACGTATCCTGTCAATTTTTTCAGCCCCGGCCCATGGGCCGCCCACCGGCAACAAACTAAACCAAAACACCGGAATACCTGCTGTCTTTGCCGTAATAAGACCATCAAATAATAGATTGTATCGGGCGTACAAAATGTCAGAATCCATATCATCAAAAATATCGTTGATGCCAATCATGACAAACAACGCTTGTGGATGAAGCTTCAAACCGATGCTCAGGCGTTCGGTCAGACCATCGATATGATCGCCGCTTATACCGTGATTGACCAGGGGGCGGCCCCTGAAAAAATGCTCCAGATCAAATTGTTCGGTGAGTGAATCCCCGGCAAAAACCAAGGGCCGTTTAAAAAACGAAGCGGATTCAGCTTTCTTAAAATCGGCAACACGTTCCAGCCAATGCTGCGAACGGCTCATAGGCCTGAATCTTCCTGCGAAAGCCGGTGGGACAATGCCATTTCATCTTCTGCCTGCTCGATCATGCCTTTTTGTACATAAAGACGGGATAACGCCGTATGCGCCAGTGCGTCATTCGGATTGATGGCAATCCATTTGGCTACAACATCAATGGCTTCATCAACCCGCCCCTCGCGATTGTAACTTTCCGCCAGGGCGCTATATGCCGCCTCAAAAGTATCATCAAGCTCAATAGCCTGTTCAAAAAATGCACGCGCTTCTTTATAGTTGCGTTTTGCAAATTGCTGAAAACCGTTATTTAATAATTCCTGCTTTGTCATATGGCGCTCCTTCTAATAAATACGCAGAACAATTGGGATAAAAAGCGAATCGTTGCGTGTAAAGTTAGGCATTATTTTATAATAGCCCTTAAAAAAAACATCTATTTTACCGTAGTCGGGTTCATTTTTCCAGATAAGCCAGGATTTCCCATAGGCGGCCCAACGTTTTGCATCCAACAAAGCGGCCCGCTGCACCAGACCACGGGGTATTGTCCGGTTGTTGTTGTTTTGAACTGCAGCCCCAACGGTAACCAGCATATGACGCGTGGGCAAATACGCAATGTTTATAAAAACCTGTCGGGCGTTTTTATCCTTTGGGTTCGCAATAATTGCATTTTGTGCTGCTCGTATTTCACTTAGATACGATTGTTGCAAATCAGGCGCATCAAACAGGGTATCGGTTTGGTTTATTGCCGGAACCTTATGTTCACTGCCCGGATGGTCCTTTTTACACGAAACCGAAAAAAAAATCAAAAAGACGAATAGTACAATCCAATATTTTAAAAACATGGCGTCAATCTCCAAAAATATATTTCTGAGTTTAGAGAAATAGCATAAATACAGCAAGAATAAAAAATTATTTTTCAACCATCATCTAAATATTTCGCTACCAATAGAATTGACCATATCCATCATTTTGTGTATAAATCAACTAAGCAGTAAACTTTTTTTTAAATATTTTATTAAATCGAGCAAGCTATTAATCTATGGATTGATATTAGCTTTATATCCAATAGCTCAACAAAATTTGGAAATGAAATAATTCCGGCCTAAGTTTTTGTAAAAATTAGACATTTGCATAAAAAAGTTTTGCAACGGAGCTCAAGTCTTCAGCGTTCCTATCGAACTACATAAATAGTACAAATAAACAGCAAAGGGGAAAAACATACAATCAAAGACCGGCAAAATTAAATAATAAGGGTTCTTATCCTGATATTGCAAAGATATTGTAAGCATCGGCGGAATAAGATACCCAATCGCTTGCCTGTCTATAATCGTTCGGAAATTTGATGTTAATTATTAAGCATAGTTAATTGGATTGGCAGGTTTATTGCCGCGGCGTCACCTAAAAAAGCGTGATGGCCCCGGAAATTAAACCTGCCAAAAAAAAGATTTAGTAAACTTTTTTTTGTTTACGTAAGATTAACAGTCAATAGAAATTAAAACCCGATAAAAAGCAAATATTCAAAAGAAACCATACCCATTCGTCCATAAAATACGACGAATATTTTGGGCAGGTAGAATATCCATATTGGACTTTAACCCAGAGAAGATCGGCCTTAACCGGGAACTAATACTACCGGAGAAAAACGAGGCTTTAACTGCTTTTGTTGGAAAGGTTTTAATTTTAGAACCACACTTATTAATCTTTTGTTTTTGTGATCCGTAAAACCAATACGCATAGGGAATATCATCCCTATGCATATAAAACCCGTTGTGTATCTGCCACACGTATATCCAACAAACGACAGATATGGTCACAATTCCAACCGCTTATGCTGTTAACACAGCGCGTGACAGCTTTTTTCCGAATATATCCTACTACCCATATCAAACCGTACCTGGCGTTTAACCCGGATATAGGTTTGCACAATCCAATGAGCGAGAAATGAATAAAGAAATAGTTGTTAATTCCACAAACGAAGAAACGCGTATTGCCATCCGGGAAGACAGCCGGATGGTTGAATTATTTGTCGAGGCGCCGGACCACGAGCGAATGGTTGGCGATATCTACAAGGGAAAAGTGAGCCGTGTTCTGCCCGGTATGCAAGCGGCCTTTATCGACATTGGTCACGAGCAAAATGCATTTTTACATTTTTCCGACGTCTTCCCCGGTTATCAGGAATTTTTTAAATCCACGGAAAAGGAGAAAACACGTCGGCGTAACTATCGTGATTTTAATGTCGAGCGTGAATTAAAAAAGGGCCAGGATATCCTGGTGCAAATCGTCAAGGAACCAATCAGCACAAAAGGCTGCCGTGTTACGGGCGAAGTAACTATCCCCGGAAGGTTTGTCGTGCTGATCCCCTATCAAAAACAGATCGGTATTTCACGAAAGATATCCAATCCAAAAGAACGGAAACGTTTAAAGGATATGGCGCGGCAGATGATCCCACAAGATTTTGGAATGATCGTACGCACGGTTGCCGAGGGCAAAAGCGACCGGGAATTAAAAAAGGATATGAACGACCTGATAAATAAATGGAATCTGCTGGATAAAAACATCCATGAGAACGAAGCGCCGTCACTGATTTACAAAGACATGAGTATGGCGTCCAGTATCATCCGTGACCTTTTTACCGCCGATGTAACCCAGGTTCATGTAGATTCACGTAAAAAAATGCGTGAGATTTCCAATTATGTAAAGGATGTGGCGCCGCAATTGGTTCATAAAATCAATTTTTACAAGGGTAAAGACCCCATCTTTGATAATTTTGGCATTGAAGATGAAATAGAAAAAATAACCGATGAACGCGCCTGGCTTAAAAACGGCGGCTATCTGATTATCCACCAAACCGAGGCCTTGGTGGCCATTGATATAAACAGCGGTAAATTTATTGGTAAAAATGACCATGAATCCAATTCCATGCGCATAAACATGGAGGCCTGCCGCGAAATTGCCCGCCAGGCCCGTTTACGTGATCTCGGGGGCATTATCGTCATCGATTTTATTGATGTTCAGGAAGCGGAGAACAAAAGAAAAGTTTTTATGGAACTGCGCAAGGAATTTGCCAAGGACCGCGCCATAACAAAAATTGAAGAATTAAGCCGTTTTGGTTTGATTGAAATGACGCGCCAGCGCGTAAGGCCACAGGTAATAAATGCCCTGTATGAAAAATGTACCTGCTGCAGTGGGACCGGGCTGGTGCCAAATGACACAACCACTGTTTCACGGATTGAACGCTGGATTCAAAGATATCGTGCATCCAAGGGAGACCGGCGCATTACAATCCGGACCACGCCTTCGGTCTATATGCATCTTGGTCAGGGCAGGAACAGCCGTCGCCTGCGTTTAATGTGGAAATACTGGATGAAAATTTCGGTTGTAAAAGATGAAAACCTTGGAGTTGGGGAGTTTAAGGTTTTTAACTATAAAAACAATAAAGAAATCGTGCTCAAACAAAAGCAAAAGGCATAGTGATTTTTCATGGATTATCCTTTTCAATACAGGGGTGACCGGCTTTTTGCAGAGGATATTGACCTGGCCAGCTTAGCCGAAAATGTAGAAACGCCTTTTTATCTTTACAGCAAGGCGGAATTAAAGAACAATTGTGAAACCGCCCTTCGTTGTGGAAAGGGTTTTGACTTTACCGCAAGCTATGCCCTAAAAGCGAACTATAACCCCGCTTTGTTAAAAATAATCTGTGAAGCCGGGATGGGGGCAGATATCGTTTCCGGTGGTGAACTTTATTTCGCCCAAAAAGCAGGGTTCCCGACGGATAAAATCGTTTTTGCCGGTGTTGGAAAAACTATTCCTGAGCTGCAACAGGCCATAAATGCGGGGATTGCATCTATAAATGTAGAATCCTATGCCGAATTGATTGTGTTGGCCCGCCTTGCCGAACGATTACAAAAAAAAGTTTCTATTGCCGTGCGCGTTAACCCGGATATCGACGCGCATGTCCATGAATATATTTCCACCGGAATGCACCAAAACAAATTTGGGGTAATTCCGGATGAGGCCTTGCGTTTATACCGGCTTGCAGCGGAGCATCCTTGGTTAAACCCGGATGGCCTGCATATCCATATCGGTTCACAAATTACCGATTCCCATCCCTTTGTGGACGCATCCCGGTTTTTGCATGGCTTTGTGTCAAAGCTGCGCGGGCAGGGCATCCAAATCAAAACCCTGGATATCGGCGGGGGAATTGGCATCAATTACGAAAATGCCTTTGACAACCCTAAAAATCCGCGGACTTATTTGACGGCGATCTTACCCCAAATGCTCCATTCGCTAAAAGATTTAAAAGTGCGTTTCGTCGCGGAACTGGGCCGATCGATTATCGGCTCGGCGGGAATTCTAATTACAAGGGTCATCCTTGCCAAGGACACGCCCGTTAAACGATTTGTAATAGTCGATTCGGCCATGAACAACCTTATACGCCCCAGTTTATACCATGCACGGCATGAAATAATCCCGGTACAACGAAATGTTCAAGAAAAAACCACGGTGGACGTGGTTGGCCCGATTTGCGAGAGCGGGGATTTTTTTGCCAAAGATTACCCCCTGCAAGCAGTTGAAGAGGGTGACCTTCTGGGCATTGGGGCTGCCGGTGCTTATGGACAGGCGCTGGCGTCCAACTACAATTTGCGGCCTTCTATCGCCGAGTATCTTGTGGATGGCAACACGGTGGAAAAAATATTTACGGGGAACAGCGTCGAAGACCTGGCCCGTTTATATGAGAGAAAATAATGGGACCAACTTTTGCGCAGATCGACCATGCGGCATTGAGACATAACTTCCGGCTTATCCAAAAGAAGGTGGACAACCGTAAGGTGATGGCGGTGGTAAAAGCCAACGCCTATGGCCACGGCGCCAATGAAGTGGCCCAAACTCTTTTAGCTGCCGGCGCCGCTTATTTAGGTGTTGCCTTTGCGGAAGAGGGGATTGCATTGCGCAAGGCCGGCATCACCAGCCCGGTTCTTGTGTTTGGCGCCACCCTTCCGGAAACATTCGAGACAATACTGATCAACCGGCTCGATATCACCATTACACAAACCAGTCAACTTCAAAGTTTGATTTCCATTGCAAATAAATTGAAAATACGTCCACAAGTTCATCTAAAATTTGAGAGCGGTATGCACAGGGTCGGCCTTTTTTATGAAGAATTGCTGAAATGCCTATGGATAATTGAACAAGAGGAAAATATAAATCTGCTGGGAATATATTCCCATCTTTCCAGCGCGGACGAGGATGACCCTGCTTATACCAATCAACAGATTTTGGCATTTAAAAAGCTTAAAGAAGAAATAGGCCGGGTTTACAATGGGCAGCCACTTTTCCACCTGGCCAATTCCGCGGCCATTATGCAGCATCCGCAAGCCTTGTTTGATATGGTGCGCCCCGGAATAATCCTTTATGGCAATCCGCCTTCGTCCGAATATCCAATAAAATGGCCGCTGCAGGAAGTCATGTCACTTCGTTCCAAAGTGACACTTATAAAAAAAGTCCTGGCCGGTTCCGCTCTTAGTTATGGTCGCCGGTATATCACCAAAACCGATACAAAAATTGCCATCATTCCCGTAGGCTACGCCGATGGCTTAAACCGTTTACTTACAAATCGGGGCCCGCTTCTGATACGGGGTAAACGTTACCACGTCTCCGGCACAATATGCATGGATCAGATTGTTGTTGATCTGGGCCCGGACAGTGAGGTAAAGATTGGCGATGAGGTGGTATTTTTCGGCAGGCAGGGAACAGCGGCAGTTTCCATTTCAGAAATTTCCCGTTTATCGCAAACCATCCCCTATGAAACAACCTGCCAAATTTCCCCGAGAGTGCAACGCAGGCACATCAACCGGATAATTTAAAATTGGCCCATACTCAAAAAGGATGACAGGAGCGTATGTAAATATTATTCGCATGCTTTGGAACCCTTTAGCGCCAGGCGGTTAGTGTATTTTGACCAGGATATATTCATCAATAGCCATATTGTCCATCTTTTTATTTTTACTCGTTGAACCTTTTTGCGACAACGGCGTGGATATTTTATTGTGGGCTACTTCCACCCAACATAAATTAACAAGTCATAACTAGCCGGTGTATAATTTGCGAATGGTAGAAGTAACTTTGTATCAGTTAAATAAAAATCTTCAGGTTTTTTAATTTGAAGATTATCTATCGGCATATATAACTTTTAAAGGTGACAAATTTATTACTTGAATAACAAGTAAATTTTTGGAAAATTATAAAAGCTTATTTTTTCTGCAAGCGTATGGTTATATTGAAACCTAAATTGCTAAAGTAAATTTTTTTTACAAAAAAGCGCCAACTTACAGCGG
>CAYWBI010000181.1:0-7484 GCA_964456445.1 uncultured Calditrichaceae bacterium | reverse complement strand
CATTTTACTTAGTTTATGAAATATTTTGAAATAAATAAACAGGGTCATATATAAGTTCAATTTTAGGGGAGAATTTATATTTATTCAAGAATTCGCTATTAGAAAATTTTATTTCCGGGCAAAGCTATTTCATCACGGGGAGAGCTGGCTGTGTCCAGCCGCAAAGCAGAAAGCGAAGAACTGGAAGGGTTTACTTTTATAGACAACCGTTCCTATATACACCTATAGAAAATATGCACCTGTTCCAAAATTATGTTTAGTGAATCCTGCAAAGTAAAAGATACCAACCATTGGCATATAAAAGGCCGTTACACCAAAAATATTGTCCCACGATGTGTAGGTTGTTGCTTCATCTGAAAAATAAAGTGTGTTTGTCTTGGGTTGTAATATTGCTTTATTGAAAATCCCGGATATTGCAAACCTGGTGGCGAATCCATTTCAATCCGCCAATGAACGCTACCCATATCAGGATCAAAAGCCTGAAAACCATTGGGGGTCTTCATCAAACGATTCTGTAACATTTATGCTGTCTTCTTACAGGCCAACTTTATAATTATGAAGATCGGAGCGTGAATAAAGAACGCCATCGATAATGGATATGTCGCTTATAAATCCTGCTTCTTTTTCTTCGTGCCAGAATAATTTTCCCGAGATTAGATCAAATGCATATAGCTTGTACTCTACAGAAAGATAGGGCTTGGTATTGACTATAGTATTGTATCGGTCATCCATATCCTGTTCCCATCTTGGCGCCTTTGCTGAGCAGAGGGCGCATAAAAGAATAATTGTGAAATACAATCGATTTAATTACATAAGGCCTCTTCTAATATTTAGGGGGTCATTGGGCAAAACAATTTGTAAACTCAATTATTGATGATTGAATGTTGAGCCCTTAACGTATTTTAAATACTATTTCTAAATAAATTAGTAAAGGGTGAATTCTGCAAAAACAGAAAATGCATTAACGTATAAGCGCCATCTTTCTATATCGTATTATCGGTCCAGCTTGAAGTTTATATATATAGATTCCGCTCCCTAATCCACTGGCGTCAAATGTAACCCGATATTTGCCCGGCTTTAAATTAGAATTGACTAATGTTCTAACATTTTGCCCCAATACATTATAAACATCGAGTCTCACATAATTTTGAGTTTGCAAATCAAATTTAATAAGAGTTGTTGGATTGAAAGGATTGGGGTAATTCTGAAATAGCCGTAATTTATCTGGTGAAAATACAATTTCTTTTCGAACCGCGGTCACCGGCTGAGTGGATCGGAACAGTGTTTGCGGCGCCCCATATTCAGCATTGGTGGCAATCCAAATATAACCAGTGGGATCCACTGCAATCTGATTTAACGAGCTGAACGATAAATGGCCTTGCAAGCCGGACGTATCCATGGCTGTCCAGGTAAGGCCTGCATCGGATGATTTATACATGGGACCTCCTGCATAGCCCGCATAGATGTCATTTCCGAAAACAAGGATTGCCTGAATCCACGCAAGAACAGGTGGGCTGCGTTTCTCCCAGTTTTCACCGTATGTATCCGAAGCGCAGAGGCTTCCGTAGAGGGCGATGATGTTTTGATTTGCAGTAGTATTTAAATAATAACAAGTTGTATTTCCGCCAAAGAACACACTGTCCCAGGAGGCGCCATTATCCCGGGAGCAGAAAATACCATCGTAATACGAGCCTATAAAAAGGTCCTTCTGGTCATTGATCGTAAAGGCGTAAACCTCTAATGGGTCGGTTTCGATTTCAGTCCAATTGTCGCCATCATCGTCTGAAATGCGAATATTTGCATGATCCATCCATGAATTAGTATAGCTCAATGCGCCATACAGTCTATCATTATCATCGACTACAATAGCCGAAAATTTATAGGGGGCTATTTTGCTCCAGAGTTCTCCATTGCTGCCCGATCTCCAGGTTGATTTACTAGTGGTACTGGTAAAATTTAGTGTTGCAAAAAGAGAATCCCTGGAGTTAACAACAAGATGAGACACATTGTCATAAATCGACCCACCGCTCCTGGTAAAGAATTTTTCGAAAGATTGGCCGCCGTCCATAGAACGATAAATTTTAACACTGTCCGAGCCTAAAAAGAGATGCCCCTGAGAGTTGAAAACCATGCTATAAATTTTTTCCTGGAAGGGCATCTTTTTCCAAAAATTTTGGGCTTCCATTTCGGTGCTAAAAAGTGCGACAATCAAGATTAAACAACTTGTAAATTTACACATTTCATCATCCTCCAAATCAAAAACTGTGGTTAAAATATTTAGTACAGATGATTATTCCAGTAAAATAAGTTTGCGGGAAATAGAAGTGGCGTTCACTTTTAACTGGTAAATATATACACCGCTTGCCAGGCCGGTAGCGTCAAATATAACTATATGTTGTCCGGGAGATTGCCTCTGATTCACCAACGATTTTATTTTACGGCCAAGCATGTCAAAAACGCTTAACTCCACCATTCCTGCTGTATTTAGTGAATAATTGATTGTTGTCTGTGGGTTAAAGGGATTAGGATAGTTTTGGTTTAAGGTAAATTGTTGCGGATAAAGCGGAGTTGGTTTATCCAAAGCGGTGGCTATATAGCCATGATAGAGATAGGCGGCACCAGATTCCGCACTACCCGCATCAGCAAACGGCGCACCGCAAAGAGCAATTCCCTGGGCAAGGGCAACCGAATGGCCAAAATGGTCATTTGCCGCGCCGTCATCCGCCGTGAGTTTTTTATTCTGTTTCCAGCTTCCCAGACTATCAACGGAATACAGATAAGCCGCACCCGCTGATGGGCCCATTTCCCCATCTCCAGGCGCAGAGATAAGCGCATCCTTGCCCGAAATTGAGACGGCTGCCCCAAATTTCTGTCCGTCGCTGGCATCGTCGCTCACCAGTTTTGCCTTTTCGATCCAGTCGATGCCATCCCACTGGTACGCATACGCAGAACCGCTTGAACTCTTCCCGGTGCTGCTATTGCGGGCCCCGATCAATGCATATAGACCGGATATGGAAACCGAGCAGCCAAACTGGTCCCCGGCCTGTCCATCAGCAGCGGATAATTTTGCCTGTTCAAGCCAGTTCGAACCGGCAAACCTGAATATGTAGGCGGCGCCCTGGTCCGTATTTGATCCAATGTCTGCCCGGTGTGCGCCAATGATCGCGCTGGAAGAATCCAGAGCGACCGAACAGCCAAAATAGTCTCCGGCACTGCCATCCGCGGCCACCAGCTTTTGTTGCTCCGTCCACAGGGACTTATCGTTTTCATCCTGTTTAAAAAGATAAACAGCCCCAGTTGCGTTGTTGTGCGCCGGCGCGCCAACAATTGCATGGTTACCGGATATGGCCACCGCGACACCGAATGAATCGCCCGGCGCTCCATCACCGGCAGTCAGTTTTATTTGCTCCGCCCAGCCGTTATTACCTCGGGTGCCGTACACGTAGGCGGCCCCTGCGTCGGTTCCCCGATCGTCATCCCCCACAGCACCGATAATGGTTGTCTGGCTATCAATGGAAACCGCACAACCAAAAAAATCGTCGGTTTGTCCCTCACTGGCAGCCACGATCTGCTCAATGGCGGCGCCCCCAAAAATTTCGTAAATATAGGCAGTTCCTTTATTTGCATTATCACCGCTTACACCGATCACAGCATATTGATTGCCAGGATACTTTTCCGAGATGGAAACACTTATTCCAAGGTGATCGTTGGCTTCTCCGATAGATGAACTAAGCTTTTGTTCTGTAATACTTTTAGTGGTGTCCTGGAAATATCGGTACATGACCTTGCCGTTAGCCCCAACTGCCCAGCCCGTATTGGCATCTATAAAATGCACAGCATACAAATTGTCCACACCCTCAAGCGGATTGGGTTCGCCATTCCAGTTGTCTCCGCCATCTGTTGTCCGCAAGACCGCCCCATTGAGGCCGACCACGAAATAAGTGGTGGGCGTAGGGCAGGAAACATCGAATAATGGGTCTGTTGTACCGCTGTTTTGAGCCGTCCAGTTTTGTCCGCGGTCCGTAGTCTTGTAAATGTTACCAGCGGAGCCGACGATGATGGCGGTTGTCGGTGAAGCGAAGGAAATGCCATCGAATCCTGAGCCTACCGGAATAACCACTTCTGTCCAGGATTGTCCTCCATCGCCCGTTCGAAACAGGTAGCTGCTACTGCGGTCGCCACCGGCTAAAATAACGCCGGTAGAATCATCGCCGAAGGCAATTTTACCAAGCCCTCTTTCCGTACTTACTGTATCGTGTGTCCAGTTTAGTCCGCCATCTGTGGTATGATGAACCACGCCGCCCTGGGTAATGATTCCATTATCCACATCAAAAAACCAGACATCACTTAATACACCGTCGGTGTTGGCGCTTTGCTGACTCCAATTGTAGCCGCCATCCGTCGTGCGCAATATTGCGCCCAAAAAACCAACGCTGGTGCCGATTGTATCATCCGTAAAAAACACTCCGTTTAAGCTGGCAACCGTAGGGCAGGGTTCCGCAAACCAGGATAGACCGCCATTATTTGTGTGGATGATTGTCGCATTATCGCCAACGGCTGTACCGTTATTTTTGCTACTGAAGAAAACATCATTAAGCTTGTTTGTCGTCGGGGTTGTTTGCAGTTGCCATTCCTGGGCAATAAGATGTACCGGTATTTGTACAAGTAGAAGCAACAGGTAATTTTTAAAGTAAAATTTTAACATAATTAAGCTCCTGTTATTCAAATTTCTGAAACTTAGACTTTACCTTTCTCCTATTTTATGAGCAACATTTTGCGGGTTAGGGTTGTTGACCCTGATTTAAGTTGACAATAATAAATGCCACTTGGAAGATTTGATCCATCAAAATTAACATGATGAAATCCAATAGGTTCTATTCCTTTTACGAGAGTTGTTATTTTTCGACCCAAGACATCGTATATGCTTAAATTTACCGGTGTTGGCGCTGTTAATGTGAATCCTATTTTTGTTTGTGGGTTGAAAGGATTAGGGTAATTTTGATAAAGTTGAAGTTTCTGTAATATATGTTGGATGGCTGTTCGGTTTATTTCGGTTGGAATATTACTGTCAAATTCAATTGTCCGAATATAATCAATATAATTTGATCGAAGTGTGTGAGCGACGAAAATATGACCGTCATTATCAACTGTTAGAGCACAGACTCCTAAGAAATTACCGCCAGAACGGTCGGTGAGTGTATCGTCCTTGACGGTCCATACAATTTTACCACTGGAGTTGAATTTTTCAATTACTAAATAATCTCCATCTTTTTGTGTTGTGTACACATTCCCTGATGCATCATGTTGTATATTAAAATGAACAAATTTGTCGCCCCCCTCGATTGGTCCCCTGGTAGGTGAACGATGTTGCCAGCGTAACTGGCCCTCTTTATTATAACTAACGGTAAAATTGGCCCATGCACCAGGCCATTTATTTATTACCTGGACACGAGCAACAAACGTTGCATTTCCGGTTGCGTCCACGGTGAAACCACGTGTGAGATATTTCCATGAGCTACTATCTGGCTCAAAGATCATTTTGGTTTTAAAGGCTCCATTGTTGTCAAATTTTAGAATGCCATGTTCTAAATTGTTTTTTCCATGGACATAAAGAAAAATATTTCCATCTGCATCCAAGCCAGATGCATCAACCTCTGCGGAACCGCCTTCGACAACATAAAGTGAATCAAAAAGCATTTTCCCGGACAAATCATATTTTAGGATCAGCGCCCCAAATAGATCACCAAGTACCCAATCCGCTCGAATGTGCGCACTAGCACTTACAACCAAATCGCCGTTTGGATCCAAATGCATGTCCACAAAATTGTCGGTTTTTTCTGTACTTTTTGGTTGCGCGCTATCATAGATACGTGTCCAAACCGTATCTCCACTGGTGTTGTATTTAATTAAAATAATATCTTGGTTCATTTTTCCGGAAACTTTCTTGTTCGTTACCCCGCCGACATAGATATATCCCTGGTCATCAATCAAAATTTTATAAAATTCATCGATAAAATTTGCCGACCCGCTATATGTGGCGCGCCATTGTTCATTACCATCCGCATCGTAATGGACGAGTAAAAAATCCTTGTCCAAGCTGCCGGATACCTGTAAAATGCCGCCCAGGTAAACATCCCCGGTATTACTAATGGCTATGGCATTTGCATAATCCTGAGAAAAATCCAAATCATTGTCGATGGCGGCTGTCCAAACGGTGTCCCCCTTTGCATTCATTTTGATTAGATACATATCCTGAAGCGAAGTACTGTTTACCGCGTAGTCCTTTGAACCGGCAACATAAACATTCCCTTGCGAATCTATTTTGACCATCTTGATGCTTTTACCCTCAACAGTAGTTTCCCACATTTTTTGAGCATAAGCTGATGTTGTTAGCAAAAGACATATAGTGCATATAAAAACGTTATTCATATCTTCTCCATTTTTAATGATGTATTGGATTTGTTGAGTTGAAAAGGTATTCTCAAAGGGAACATATCTAATGGGGAACAGAACATCAATAACATATTTGCGTCATTTTTATGTTGAATTGACAAAAAAATTGGATGGGATGGCAGTCATCCATGTTTGCAGGTATTATGAGGCGAATTGGAGCAATATGAATTCAGATCAGTCCTTCGCGAATGGCCTTCGCGACAGCTTCTGAACGCGTATGGATTTGGAGTTTTTTATATATATTTCGTATATGGTTGCGAACGGTTTCGGGACTGATACATAAGTGTTCTGCGGCGGATTTATAATTCATCCCCTGAACAAGCAGAGCTAATATCTCTTTCTCCCGTTTACTCAGATGTGCTCTAATTTGTTTTGATGACTGTGGAAATTTAAATGCCTGCAAAACCCGTCTGGCAATGAGGGGGGTCATTGATGCGCCACCTTGTAACGTGTCTGATATTGCATCCAGGATACGTGTTGTTGATACCTTTTTAAGAAGATAACCGTCGGCGCCAGCGGCGATAGCTTCAAAAATTTTATCATCGTCCAGATAATTAGTTAAAATAATTACCCGGATTGAATCGGAATAATGTTTTATTTCCTTCAACCCTTCGATTCCGGATTTCCCGGGCAATCCTATATCCATCAGAACGACATCCGATTCAAAAATTTCATCTGTTATTTCTTCCAGAGACGAATAATTGCCCGTAATGCAAAATCCTTGAGCATTATCGATGATATCACTGACAACTTCCCTGTATGCATTATGATCTTCGACAATCGATACCCGAATCGGGGAAGTAAATTGTTTACTCATTAATATGAGCCTCAGATTAAACAATAATATCTTTGTATAGTTTATTGATTTAGAAAAACAAACTCAATGACACATTTGGGTTATTTCTTTGGTTAGCGTTATGGAAGTTCCTCTTGAAAGTGAACTTTCTATTATAAGATTTGCTCCAATTTCGCTGGCTCGAAAACGCATGTTGTTTAATCCATTGCCGCCCTTGCCGGTTGATTTAATATGA
>CAYWBI010000180.1:0-7534 GCA_964456445.1 uncultured Calditrichaceae bacterium | reverse complement strand
CAAAAAGGTTCTCAAAATAAAAATAGCCGTGACTGTCGGTATAAACGCCCATGCCGCCAATGATTTCCATATAGACATCGGAAAGTGGCTGGCCGGTGGCGTCACGTACATAACCATCCAGCTTGATCAGAGATTGACCAAATAAGGTTTGGGCAAACAAGATTAGGGATAAAACGGTTCGAAAGCTCATTTGATCTCCGGCCGGAAAGTGCGCGGCCAATTTTTTTGGATCAAATCAGTGTGATAATGCCATTCGTTTGAAAACGTTCCGGGAGAAAACAGGGCTGTTGTTCAGAACTAAAAAAAGTGCCTGCACAACAAGCTTGCAGTAAAAAACGAATAACTGAAGAGGATATATCGAGAATAGACATCCGGTTCCACCTGCGAGAACATTTAACGGATTAGCATATCAGCCGGTCTCCTGACTTAAGCTTCTTCCTACTCATCGGCCTTCCCATTCCAATGGAACAGTGGCATCGTCGATTTTGGTCAGCTTTTACAGTTGCGCAACAGTGGCGGATTTTCACCGCTCTTCCCGAGCACCGATATGACAATTATTTTACATGGAATATAGTCGAACCAAAGTAACCGTTCAACAATTATTTAAAAATAGAATAGTGCCATAAATATTTTGTTACTATTCAGTTGTATAAAAACTAAAGTGGATTCATGATAGCCTACAGCCATATAATGCGTTATAAATAACCGCAAAGGCGCGAATACGCAAAGAAAACCATAAAAAAACTTAGCGTCTTAGTGACTTGGCGGTAAAAAAAGAAATATAAAAAGTTGGCGATAAACATTGAAGTCAAAATTTAGAACACAAAGCGTCATTTAGCTGAATAGTTACAATATTTTTAGGGTAATTTTTTCCATTTTCGGCCCTGCCGGGTTTCTTGTGGCTAAATTCTTATATAGAAAGAATATTCATAAGACAGGATAACAGGATTGTCTAATTAAAAACGGGTAATCTGGAACCGGGAATTATTTTTTGGTATGAAGGCAGCTGAGCTCAAGGGTAGAGTACCGCATTTGGCTAACCCCGTCCTTAGGGCGGGGATGAAAGCGAATAAGGCCCTTAAGGGGCCTTTAGCCCAACAACTTCAGGGGCTAAAGCCCAGGCGAACCAATCGGTCCGTTCGTCCCCGGGATAAATCCCGGGGCTATTCAAAGAAAAAAAACAATTTGATTAAAATCCAAACGATGCACTTGTCCGTACCTTTTTTTATTGAAACGAAATCAATGGGAGGCCCTTCCAATGGATTTCGTTCATTTTTAATTCAGCATTCAGATTCATTAAAAGGCGTATTCTATTTCCACACAAAAGCCAGCAGTACCCCATTTTCAATTATTGGTAACAGAAGATGAACAGCCTTTACCCATGCAGAAGTTAACATCCGGCACAGCCTACCTGTAAAACTCTGCAAAAAATAAATCTTCGGATGTACTTTATGATGAATAATGCGTATGCACCACATCCCAGAGCCTCTTTCCATAAGCCTTGCGGTCAAACGGCCGGCAAGAACCCACATCATCGATAGCGCTTTCGGCATCAGCCATTTTCTGCATAAAATCGGGGGAGCGATTTACACCTTCACCGATGTTAAGCATAATCGTATCGCCATTGTGAATAAGCTTATTCTTTAACGCACGGAATAAACCGGCAACAGGCAAAGCGGCCGCCGGACCGATAAGTATGGATGTTTCAAAAGCGATAATCCGGGACATTACAATAGCCATCTTTTCTTCACAAGCCAATATTTCACCAAGGGTTTGCTTCACAAAAGCGCCAATAATGGGGTACGTTTGCGGATTTCCTGTGGAAAGTGTCGGGATACTTGTTTCCGGGTTTTCAATGATTGGATAATCGGTTTCCCAATCTGATGGAAAATTATTCTTTTTGGCGGATTCCCATGCTTCGGCCATTGGGGCGCATTGTTCAGATTGGATCAGCAGTTGTCGCGGAAGGGTCCCTCCGAGCCCAATGGTTGCCAATTCCTCATAGGCCTTTTGGATGCCAAGCGGGCCGGTACCTCCACTTAGGGCCTGGATATAGACGGTGGGCATAATCTCCATTTGCCGCAGCCATTCATACACCATTATTTTTTTGGCCTCAACCCTAAAGGGATCAAAATTCCCCGCGGCAAGAACGATATGATATTTCCCGGCAAATTCAGTGGCCAATTCCTTGGCCCTTGTATAATCACCCGCCACCCGGAACACACGTTGGCCGTACGATTTAATCCCCGCTACCTGAAATTGACTGGCGATTTCCGGCAGAAATGCATACAGCGAAATATTTGCCGCGGCCAGGTATTTGGCAAAGGCATTGGCAATATTTCCGGTGCTGGCCACAACGTATTCTTTTTGACGATTTTCCTTTAACGCACTGGCCACAACTGTTCCGGCCATATCTTTAAAAGTGCCTGTGCCGGTATGCTGGTCATTGCGCTGAACAAATACGCGGCAATCGATATTATGATATTCACGGGCATAATTTTCGATAAAAGCCCAGCGATCGATATCTACGGTACCTTCTTTAAAAGAAATAATATTGGACCGGGATTGAAGGGGAAGATAGTCAAAATAGTGCCACATGTTGGCATTTGCAGGAAAGCTGCGTATCAATTCGGGTATTTTTTCATATCCGGCAGGATAGACACAGCTCACCCGGTTGCCCCCGCATTCGGGACATTTTTGACCAGATGAAAACCAGGTGTTTATATCATAAATTATATTTTTACAACTTAGGCATTGGAAGTGAAATTTCTGATTTATCATAAGACTCAGGATATGTTTTTATTTTGGTAAATTGGTAAGCTTAAAAGTTAAACACTAAGGACATTAAATCAAAAACACTTTTTGTCAATCCGTTTCATTTTTATGGCCTCGTCGTCGTATTTTGGCGACAAAACATTGAAAACGAAAGCGTAAAGACGCAATGTTTTTTTCGGTTTTACTTCAATACCTTGCGGGAACGTTTCCCCGGCCTGACAAATAGGGGCAGTTGCGGGTTCCAATAATTTTGCATCGACACAGTCGATGCGCTCCAAACCTCGAACCCCTACCCAAGTTACATACGATGCAAAAGCGCAATGTTTTTTTCGGTTTTACTTCAAGACCTTGCGGGAACGCTAGCCCAAAAAGTCTATGCTTTATCTTTTCCGGCAACCTTTACATCTATGGATTTACACTGTGAAAGAAAATATTCAACCGTCACAATTTTAAGAATGTATTCCATCCTGGCAACGGTCCGGTATTGCGGATTTTTATACTGGTCAAGCAGTTCCTGCCAGGCTTTTTTGTCCAGAATATTATCCAGGGCCATTTGATCGGCCGTGAGTAGGGTCTGCACCTGTGGATCATTATAAAAATTATTATAGACCTCGAGATAATCCCATGCCTTCTGCAAGGTTGTGCTCACGTTCATGCCCAGCAAATTTTTTAGTTTATCCCGAAATTTTTGTGTGATCATAAACCAATAGCGTATAAGAAAAAAAAGATGACCCACTCCCTTTCGCGGTTGCATATCGATACCTGCAACTCCGGTTTTTTCCTTCGCCAGATCCGGGTCCATGCCATAAACAAGATGCCGCTGAACTTTTGATAAATTATAACGCCATTTTGCAGGCATGACCAAGGTTTTTTCCAGGTTGCGCCGAAAAAGCAAAGGGGAAAGCAGATCGAGTACATTATTGCAAATACTGTTGCCCATCATACCGTACATGGCGTAATGTTCCATATCCAGTTTATCAACCTGGATGGCCACCGGACTGTTTTCATAACCTTCAATCGCCCCGGCAATCATTTTACGATAATAGTCGCGTGAAGCATTTTTGACTTCAAGCATTTTTTTGTTAAAGATGTCATCACGGTAATTTTTATTAAGTGCACGATATTTTATAAACAGATCACTGTTAAATTTTTTCGGCTCTCGATAAAAATTCATCAGGTACATCTCATTCCAGGTTCCATCTTTATAAAAACGGCCATGGACGCCATTTATTGTCAGACTGGAATATTTTAAATATTGCCGCCGCATATGCAGGATACGTCCGATGAGATACACGGGTTCCTCACAACTGCTAAGCAAGATATCATCCCTGGCATTTTGCCAGGGTTTTTGCACAAAATCATCTTCCAGCCGGATGTGCTTTAAGTTTAAGTTATGCCGTTTGGCCATCTCCTTAACCGCAACAACTTCCGGATAGTCTTCCTTGCCATAAATTGTATTTATAAACGGGAGCTTTTGGTTTGTGAATGCAGCAAGAATGGTGCGTGAATCCTGCCCCGCCGTAAAATCAATAACCGGGGTGCGGCCATCGGCATGTATCAAACGTGCGGACTCCTTTAAAGAAGCGCTTAGCTCTGCCAGGGATTCATCAAAAGATAATTTTGTGTATGTATGTGGAAATTCCCAATATTTATTGCGTGTAACTTTGCCCCCGGAAACAGCATATATTGTTCCGGCATCCATGCGGGAAACACCTTTGAGCATGCTTCGCCCGGACATGATATAGTAACGCCACATATACTCATTAAAGGCCTGCAAATCCAATTCCGGTTTTTTGACAAACGAGGCGATAATAAGATACGGCGTAAAAATCAAAGCGCTCTCCGTTTCTGCCCAATAATTTATTTTATTATTGATAAAGTCGGTACAAACAATAACGCGTTGTTTATCCGCATCGAAAATTTTTACAACAAAGGGACCATCAAGATAATTTCCCAGGTCATCGCCCTTTTCCAGATAAAGCTGCCATAAATCAGCGGCTTTATAAATCCGGGTTTTATCCAGCGCAAACACGGTTCCTTCAAATGCCAGCCAATTGCCCTTGTTATCCCTGTAATATTTTTTCTTTTCATCCTTGCGGAATTGTACCAAAAAGGTGTTTTTATCCGGACGATCAAAATCAATATGGGTAAAGAATTGACCAAAGGTGTCCCTAATATAGGTCTCCATGACCTGGGTTTTGTTTAAAAATTCCCGGAGTTTGTTGCGCTCCTTATTCAAATAAAGCAAAACACCGGCCATTACAATCTCCCTATTTTTTTTAAGGCCTTATATTTTACAGCATAAGCCCGTAGAATATTCAGACTGGTGATTTGTTTTTGAAATCTTTCGGAAAATTCGCTAAACACTTCATGACCGGTGAGTGTATAAAGCATTTTTAATTGTGTGACATGCAAACGTTGATAGGAAATTGTAGCAGGATCGATAGCAGGATGCCATTCTGCCGTACATAAATTATAGCGGGACCAAAAACCTAAATCGTATTGCGGCAGGATATTTTCAAGAGTTTGAACCCCCTCATCAAAAAGCTTATGGGCCAGGGTATCCGCAGGGAAAACACGGGTAAACTCATGTAAACCACACAACGCAAAGATAAATCCATTTAAAACCAGCGTCGGTTCACTGGAAGTATATTCCTCATAAAAAGGTCCCCATTCGGTATAGGATGTAACGCCGCCCTCCATAACCGGTATTGTAAAAGGGATCAGCGCTCGTCGGGCCATATCCGCATAAGCCTGCGACCCGCTGATTTGATACGCGCGTAATAAAATGGATATTCCCCTGCCTTGTGAAAACGCAGACTGCCAGGGTCCGGGATTTTTATACTGGGGCAAAGCAACATCCGTGAGCCAGCGGGCCCCGAGCGCAGGACTTGAGTGGGCATTTTCATAAAACCAATCGGCAAACTTTAAAAATCGCACTTTGTCTGCTTCAGACTGTGTTTCAAGCCAGGTGTGAAAAATGGCCAGCCCCATTTGTCCGATGGAGATGGGAAAGTAAACAAACTCTTTATCTGTCACATCGATATAGGTTTTATTGACTGGAATACCATTCTTGTCAAACCGTTTTATCAGGGCTTGGTCCTTGCCAACGCTCAAACGGTCTTCTTCAAATAAAAAATAATATGGCCCCAATACCGGGCTGTGCATGTTATCTAACAAAGCATATTGGTTTGTTGCGGATTTAAAATCACGTATCACTTTTTTCGCCATAAAGAAGGCATTTTTTATTTTCATTGCTGATCCATCGATTCAAAAAAACTGATAAGCCGGGCAACATTATCTTCCGTACTATATTCTTTTAATTTATCGTTCGGGGGTAACAGCAGACTGTCCCCCTCTTTCCATTTTGTAAAATATTGAATTATAAATTCGCTTGTTTCCCTAGTCTGATCATAGCCAAACAAAGCGCCGCTTTCTGTTTCGGTAAGGATTTTTTCACCAATGCTGTCTTTAAATCCGATGGCCAGAATGGGTTTTCTTAAGGCCAGGTAATCAAATAATTTGGCCGTGATGTAATTTGCGCTGTAAGATGTTTGATGAAAAATCAACAACAATAGGCTGGCGCTGTTGCAAAAATCCATCAGCTCATTATAGGGCATATAGTTTTTTAAGATAATATTTGCGTCTTTCATCAGCTTTTTATAATCGTCAAACACCTTGCCGATAAAATATACATCAATTTGTTTGCGGTACTCCGGCGGCACGTGTTTTAATGCAGCAATAAAGGTTGCCGGACTTTGGTATTTGCTGAGGTTACCGATAAAAATAATCCGGAAACGTGCCGACCTATCTACCGATCCGTTTAAAGCTTCATAACCGTTATAAAGATATTCGTAACGACCGGCTTGTTTCGCCCTGAGCATACCCACGATACCAGGACTCACCGTGGTAACAATATCGGCTTGTTTTAAAACCGATTTTTCAAACCAGCGGTTGATCGCTGCGCTGAGGGCAGTTTTACCGATTTCACTTTCCCAATAGGCTTCATCCCAGGGGTCCCTAAAATCGGCAATCCATTTCAAACCGCTTCTTTTTGCCAGTATCCGTGCCCCGATTTGCAGCGAATGGGGTGGTGATGTACTAAAGATGACAGACGGCTTTTCATGTTTAATAATCCGCATCCCCTCCCTGACAAGAAAGGGGATCCAGCCTATTCGCGCATCGGGGATAAAAAGATTGGCCCTGAGCCATCGCGACGTTTTTTCACGCCAGGAGTCATTTTTTTTCTGAACAATGATATCCTTTGGAATATAGGCATCCCTTTTTTTGCCGGTAAAAAATTTGTAAACCCCAAAGGGCTCAAAGACCGCTGTTTTATAAACGGTACACCCTACCGGGATATTTTCTAACAAACTCTTGTCCTGTGCCGGGCTGGATGATGCCTTAACAGTCAGGATAACAGGCTGCCAACCCAGACGATCCAGATACTTTACAAATTTTACCACACGTTGGACGCCCGGGCCACCGGCCGGCGGCCAGTAGTAAGTAATGATCAGTACTTTTTTTCGGGACATAGAAAATTTATTTCATATAAAGTGAAGTGAGCGCTGCAAAGTTACAGAAATAAGACCTTGATCACAAAAGCTGCGCTTCAATAAATGTGATTTTCGTTTTTTAATGTTTTTTCTTTATATTCTTTTTTTCAATTTCCTTTTATTCATATTTCAAACATTATTATTCAGGAGAGTGCGCCCATGGAAGCAAAGCGGGGTCAGTGGAATTCCAAAATTGGTTTTAT
>CAYWBI010000179.1:0-7574 GCA_964456445.1 uncultured Calditrichaceae bacterium | reverse complement strand
CGGCGCTCTTAAAACGCAGCCAAAGGCTATCGGGCAGGGTGGTAAAGCCTATCTTCAGACTTTCGGATTCCATCCAGATTCTTTTATCGGGATCGAGGGCAAGCAGGGCATGGTGTACATCGTTCTGAAATTGTTGGGATGTCGGTTGCGCGCCAAGACCGATATGGCCAAAAGCCGAACCACGATGGTTGGCCAATCCTTCCAGATCAATAATTTGTTCGCCCAATTTTTGCATCTCGTTCAGAATGGCCGTTTTGCCGCTGCCGGTTGGGCCCTGCAGGATATGTAGTTTTTTGATACCCGGGAAATCGGCGAGCATTTTATTGCGGTAGGCCTTGTAACCATCCTGTAATATGAGGCATTCCATATTAAGCAGTTCAAAAAGCCAGGCCATTTTTTCGCTGCGCATACCGCCGCGCCAGCAGTACACCCGACGTTGGTTCTGCTTTGACAATATCCTTGCCTGCTCTGCCAGCGCATGGATTTTTAGTCCTACAAGCTCCAATCCGGTTTCAATGGCTGTTGATTTGCCCATTGTCTTGTAGGTCAGCCCCACCTTATGCCGTTCTTCATCGGAAAACAGGGGGATGTTTGTAGCTCCGCTGATGTGGCCCTTAGCGAACTCCTGGGGAGAGCGCACATCGATTAAGGGAATCTGGGGTTTGTCGAGAAATGCTTCAATGCCAATTCGTTTCATTATATCCTGATTTTTTGAAAAAAAAGAATTTAGAAGAAAAAGGCATGGATACCAAGCCGGAGAAAAAAAAATACGCCTTCTTAATTGAGGGGAAAGAAGGCGTAGTATTGCAGTACTACCGGTGTGATCCGGTACCAGATGCTTGTATCAAAAGCAATTAGGGTGCCAATCGTAGGAATCGCATGATTTCAAGGGTTATGAAAAATTGAAGAGTTAAAGATGTTGCCATTTGGCATCATTGGCGTTAAAGAATGTTGATAGTTGGCAACATTGTGCCCGACGATTTTCTATTTTAAAAAAGCATTCAGAACCGGCATGATAAAACGCAGGATGTAAGAAGCGCCGCTCATCGCCACGCCGGTGCCAACACCCGTGGCGGGACCAATTAAAAGTACAATCAGCCTGGGGTTCATTGTTTCCGGCAATTTACCAAAGCCGACCGCCGCGCTGGAATTATGGGCCAGATACATATCGAAGAAAAAGGACTGAATAAGCGAATTGATCATCCCCCAAAACAGACCGATCAGGATCAGATGTATATAAACATGGTGATCGACATTTTTTAATACGACGGTGACGGTAAATAAACCGATAAAAAGCCATAAATACAATTCGATTCCCTGAGTGTAACCTTTTAATGACAGGGCTGCCATTACGATCGCCGGCAGGGAAAGTATAAGTAAGATTGACCAGTTCATTCTATTATCCATCATTCTATTGATTTTTATGAATATTGTTTTGAAAAACCATAATAAAAAAAAAATACACCGATTAAAAGTCTAAAATAATATTTTAACCGCTTATAATTTTTTTTAATAAAATCATTATCTTTAAATTACGTAACGTTGAATCCTGAAAGTCATCAAATGGATAAATCAATTTACAGGAGTCGATGATGATTGACAAGAATACCACTATTGAAGACCTTGTTGAGCAGATACCCGGTGCGATCACCTACCTGATGGAACAACATATCCGTTGTATCCGCTGTGGCGAGCCTATATGGGGAACCCTGGAAGAGGCCGCCCGGGAAAAGGGATATGACGATGAGCGAATAAACGCTTTTGTAAAGGACCTTAATGCATTAAATACAGAAAGCTAAAAAATGTTTGAATTGGTGTTGGATGTTTTTTTACAAACTTTGGAAGTAACAGCTGTTGTATTCCTGATGATGGTATTGGTGGATTTTTTTGATGTACGCTTCAGGGAGAAAATCCAATCTATCATGCACAACAGTGCAATGGGTGAACATATTTCAACATCATTGCTTGGGATACTCCCGGGGTGCGCGGGATCGTATGTAAACGTCAGTTTATACATGCACGGCATCGTGTCCATAGGCGCCATTGCCGCCGGGATGATTGCCACATCCGGTGATGAGGCTTTTGTGATGCTGGCCGAATTTCCCCTCCAAGCGATCCTGCTTTTTGGTATCCTCTTTCTTATCTCCGTTCCTGCCGGCATGTTTTTTAATTACCTGGTGCGTAAATTTAATTATACACAGCGCAATAAATGCCAGTTGGCCGAGATACATCCGCAGGACAAAGCACATAATTTGAACCATTATATTCAGGTACATATTTATCAGCATATTGTAAAAAGGCACCTGCCCCGCGTTTTTCTTTGGACGTTCTTTAGTTTTCTATTAATCAAAATTGGTTTTCAGTATTTCGATATCCAAAGTTTTGTAAGTAACCACATGGGCTGGCTGCTCTTTGCTGCCGCGCTGATAGGCATCCTGCCGGAATCCGGTCCGCATCTGATTTTTATAAGCCTTTTTGCCCAGGGGGCGGCGCCATTTTCTATTTTGCTGGCCTCTTCCATAGCCCAGGACGGACATGGTATGTTGCCCTTATTAAGCTATAGTTTAAAAGATTCCCTTTGGATCAAGCTGTACAATGTATTGTTGGCGCTGGTGATTGGCGGGGCAGCCTATTGGGCAGGGTTTTAAACAAACAACATTGATCATAAAAATGCCATCAAGGCAAAATGCGTCCTCTGGTTTCCGGCGAAGGCATTCGGCACTGTTCCCTCTTCCCAAAAATTTTAAAACGATGGCCTGCGATATAATCGTAAATAATATCCCGAATAGCGGTTGGAAAAATTTTGAAAACACCAAAGAGTTTCCAGATACCTCCCAGCTGAAGAAACATTTCGATGATGGCTGTCGATTTAACAAAAACGGTGCCGTGGCAATCACGAAACACAACCATATCGTTTTTGCGTAATTCCGGTTGTAAAATTGATGCTGCCGATTCACCTTGTAAAGGTGCAAAGAATAAAATGCTTTTTCGGTCAATTTTTAGTAAAAAGTCCACAAGACTGTTGCAAAGCATACAGACGCCGTCAAAAAAGATAATATTGTGCATACAATTCCTAAAAAAATGGTTTCATTGCCGGTGATTTGCTAATGATTCTCACCAGAGCTTACGATTATAAAACAAATTGCAAAACCGATAAAGGGAAAATGAATGAAACGGGTAATAAAATTAAATTTTATCGCTGTGATAATCCTGCTGCTTTGGGCCTGTAGCAAAGTTCCGACCGCGGTCACCACAGGGTCTATTGAAGGTACGATATCCGATTTTACGACCGGGTTGCCGATTGGCAAGGCGAATGTTACCACAATGCCACCGAGCAGCGCGGTTACCAGCGATTCGACAACAGGAATGTTTATCATCGATCATGTAGAACCCGGGATATACAGTGTGCATGCCGAAAAGGTCGGTTTTGACAGCGCTGCCGTAAATGTTTCTGTGGTTGCCGAACAAAAGACTATCGCCGATATCGCCCTCAAACAAAGTCAGTAAAATTTCAGAGAGAAAGTTTTCAGGCTTCAGGATGTGAAAGGTATATTAAGCGTTTGAGGTTTTTAAAACTGCAATCGTCGGCTGGATTGCGCATTTAATTTTGAGCAGGAACTTTGTTAAGCAGATTTTCGATTTTGCTAAACAATTCCTGTGAATTGATTGGCTTACTTAAATAGTCATCCATCCCTGCTTCGATGCTCTTTTCCCGGTCGCCAAGCAGGGCATTTGCAGTTAATGAAATTATTGGTACATAAGCACCGGTCATCTTTTCGCGTTTGCGGATTAGTTCTGTCGCTTCATAGCCATTCATCTCCGGCATCTGAACATCCATCAATATCAGATCGCATTTATTCGATTCACAAAACATTATGGCTTCTTTTCCATCGGAAACGATACGTGTATCAAAACCTTTTTTTTGCAATAACCTGTAAATGATTTTTTGATTGATCTCATTGTCTTCCACAATTAAAATAAGTGGCTTTTTGTTTGATTCAGAAATCAAAGCCGGTCTGTCCCCCGTGTGTTTACCATTTCTACGGGAAGCGCCCAACATTTTCCAGGAGCCAAAAAGTTTTAGCATTTGTTGGGGTTTAATGGGTTTTACAAGATAACTTTTCAGTTGAAAATTTTTGCTTAACTGTTCAAAATCGGGGCGTTGATGCGCATATAATAGGAGTGTAATTTCGAGATCCGGAATCTGACTACATTTCTCAATATAATTTTTTGTAGCCTGATCAATCGTAAATCCCGGGGCAAAGAGATAATGAATGCTGTTTGTCGATGGGACATGCTTAAAAATATCATCTCGGGAGTCAATAAATTGAACCGGACAGCCAAATCCCTGCATCATTTGTTGAATAGATCGTTTCATCTCTAAGTTTGGTTCATAAACTACCAAGATAGAATCGCATTTGTCGAGAATTTCTCCGAAGTATTTTTTTGTTAAGCTTTCGGATTGTACCAGTTCCAGATCAAAATAAAAATCAGTACCCCTGTTCGCTTTGCTTTTAACCGCAAGGTGACTATTCATTAAATGTACGAGTTGGCGGCTGATGGTAAGCCCAAGTCCGGTGCCCCCATATTGCCGCGTGGTGGAATTATCCGCCTGTGTAAATTTTTCAAATATTTGTTTTTGTTTCTCCGGTTCGATACCAATACCTGTATCCTGTACGCTAAAACGGATATTCAACATACGTGTATTTTTCTCCCAATGAAGCAGTTTTACCCCAAGTTTAATAAAACCCTGTGGGGTAAATTTAAGTGCATTGTTCAATAGGTTTACAAGAACCTGCCGTAAGCGGGCAGGATCGCCAATTACACTGCTGTATAATTCTTTGTCAATATCGAGTATAAATTCAAGTGGTTTAAGATGGGCCTGAAGTGCAAATAGCTCAGCAATGTTTTGTATTAATTCCGCTAAGT
Source organism: uncultured Calditrichaceae bacterium (assembly GCA_964456445.1). GTDB lineage: Bacteria > Calditrichota > Calditrichia > Calditrichales > J004 > CAYWBI01. The sequence goes on along the minus strand of CAYWBI010000179.1, from coordinate 2,645 downwards.
TGAATTCAATATATTCTATTTGCATTTTCCCGGCTTCAATCTTTGAAAAATCCAGGATGTCATTTATAAGGGTTAAAAGGGCTTCACCGCTCAGTTGTATGGTTTCCGCATATTCACGTTGTTCGTCATTTAAAGAGGTGGTCATCATAAGTTCGTTCATACCAAGGATCCCGTTCATGGGCGTACGAATCTCGTGTGACATGTTGGCCAAAAAACTTCCCTTTGATTCGGCTGCCTGTAGCGCTTGATTCCGTGCCTGGTCAAGTTCTTTTACAAGACGTGTAAGTTTCTCTTTTTTATACTCCAGTTCACGGGTACGTGTGAAAACCTTTCGTTTTAAGGTAATGGCCCATATGATGATAAGCAGTAAAACGATACTGACATAAATGGTAACTTTTTGAAAGAATTCCTGACCGAACCCCACACTCTTTATATCCGCATTTGAGCGCGGAAAAATTTGATAGTCGCTGTTATAGGGCGGGAAGCGGTCAAATTGATGAAGAATTCCGGTAACCTCGACCGTATTGCCAACCTGATAAGGGCCGAGGTCAAAAGATTTGCTGTGTTTTTTTTCTATAAACAGATAGAGGATATTATTACTTTTGGAATTGAGCATTAAATACTGTCCGGTGGACAAAATATCCTTTTTAAGGATGGTCCCCTGCATTTTTATCAACATGGATTCATGTTGCTCGGCATTGTGGCTTGTGATGTTTATGGAGACCGGTTTTGGGGACGGGGAATGGCCGATGATTTTGTATTCTGCTGTTGCAAGATATGTTAACCCATTGTCCTGCCGTAAAATACCCGTGGCCCGAATGTTATCGCCGGTTTTAACGGGAACGTCAATCTTGTCCTTATATAAAAATATGGCGGCGGAAGCATCCTGGACGGAAATGCGTAGTTTCTTTTTGTTGAACACACCACTGGAAACGGTTGCGGTGCCAACAACGGTAATGTGTTTGCCTAAGGAATCCGGGACAAAATCGTTGTCCCTGTCCCCAATATAGTGGGAGATCGACGATATATGCTCCAGGCTTTCGGATGCGTTTCCAAGCCTTAAAACGACCAGGATACAGAATATAGTTACGAATGTTTTCATAAAAATTTCATTTATATTTACTGTCCTATTTATCGGAAAAACAAAGGTAAATCTTATATATTTATTTAATAATTGGAATCTTGGTCAACAATAAATGTTCCTAAAGATACATTAATTTTGTAAAATGCAAAATTTCTTTCCATGCGGGCCAGGCTGCCTGGGCCGTCACAGCTCAATCTAAAAGGACATTGATTTTCTAATCTGAAAACTGCGCCCCAAGCATTTAATATAGCAGAGGATGCGTGCAGCGGACTTTTCACAAATCAGGTGCAAAAGCATAAACGAGGACAGGTAAAAAGCTATAAAATCCACAATTGATGATGTCTTTTTGAGATGTTTCCCGCTCCGGCTGTCCACTAAAAAGCCCAATCTCCATTGCGGTCCAAATTTTTATTTTAACACTCTTTGCCGGGTCTTGGGTTTGTATGGAGCAAGGCATAATTCAATTTTCATGTCACGGCAATGTATAAACAGTTAGGTACAAAGGTTTTCCAATATTGTTATTCTTCTGGAAACACGATACTGTTTTTAAGTATATTGCATTCATTAAAATATAATTAAATGAGAGTGAAGCGTGCATTTAGGTGACTATAATCTGCTTGAAGCAAAAAACTTTGAAGAGAGCGGTTTGATTTTGACGGATGGTGAAAACAGCGTGCTATTGCCATCAAAGTATCTCAGGCAAGACATTAAAATTGGCCAACAATTAAAGCTGTTCGTATATAAAAATTCTAAAGGGATGTTGATGGCCACAACCCGGGCGCCAAAAGCCATCGTAAATGACTTTGCAGCTTTGCGCGTCAAAGAAACCACTAAATACGGCGCCTTCCTCGATTGGGGGCTGGAAAAAGATTTGTTTGTGCCTTTTTCCGAGCAGTTGCACCGTTTGCGCAAAGGCGAAACAGTGGTGGCCTATATACTTTACGATGATAAAACAGACCGCCTGGTTGCGACGGCAAAAATACGAAAATACCTGATGGACGGACGTCAGAATTTACAAGAAAAAGAAGAAGTGCCGGTGCTGGTGTATGGCGAAAGCGATTTGGGATGTTCGGTCATAATCCAAAACAAGTATGATGGTTTGATACATCAGGATGATATCTTTTTTGATATACATATCGGCGACGCCTTAACCGGGTATATAAAGAAGGTCCGTCATGATGGAAAAGTGGACGTTACCCTGCAGCGCAGCGGCGTAAAAGGCATGACGGACGCCCGCGACCAATTGCTGGCCAAGTTGGAAGAATGGGACGGCTTTATCCCTTATACAGATAAAACAGACCCGGACGTAATTCGTGAAAAGATGAATTTAAGCAAAAAGGCTTTTAAACGCGCCATCGGTAACTTATTAAAGGAGCGTAAAATCATTTTTGATGAGAGGGGCATCACCCTGAGAAAAAAGCCAAAAAAGAACAAATAGGTTCAAAGACCATAAAACGCGGTTCTAAATTTGGCGGTGTTACAAGTATTGCATCTGGAATAAAAAAAATGGCTCTACTGGGTTTTGTGTGGGTAAATACTTAGATAGCAAAGAAAATTCAGA
>CAYWBI010000178.1:0-7600 GCA_964456445.1 uncultured Calditrichaceae bacterium | reverse complement strand
ATAGATAGGGTTTTTCATCGTCAACCTCCTGTATTAAATGAAAACGAAGTATAAAATTCGGCGCCGGGGGAGATGAACTCTAATTTAAAATACAAAAGCGTATATTATTGACCACTCAAAGAATAAAACAATGCGTTGTTTTTATGATTCTTTTAGATTGGCCGAAAACATTTATGACGATCAATACTTGTCCCTTATTGAATTTTCAAATAAAAAACATCAAAATCTTTTATCAATTGAGGAGCCCCATGCATTCAATCGCCACCGTTATAATGGCCGCCGGCAAAGGCACACGTATGAAATCCAATTTACCAAAAGTACTCCATCCTTTAAACGGACGCGCCATGGTACATTATGTAATTGATGTGGCCGATGCCATTGGCTCAAAAAAAACCATCCTGATTATCGGGCATAAGAAAGAATTGGTAGAAGCCGAATGTGCAAACCGCAAAGTCAGTTTTGCCGTTCAGTTGCCTCAATTAGGGACCGGGCACGCCGTTCAACAAGCAGAACCACAGTTAAAAAACTTCAAGGGTGATATCCTGGTACTTTCCGGCGACGTCCCCATGCTCACCGCCCCTACTATCGAAAAACTTATACAGACACATCAAAATTCCAAAGCTACAGCCACATTGCTTACCGCCCGCTTAGATAACCCCGTCGGTTATGGCCGGATTATCCGCGGCGCCTCAGGTATGGTGGATTGTATTGTGGAACATAAAGACGCAAACGCGGAACAGTTAAAAATCGATGAAATAAATGTCGGCATTTATATTTTTATAGCAGATGATCTGTTTGCAGCTTTAAAACAAGTGAAAAATAATAATGCCCAGGGCGAGTTTTACCTTCCGGACGTAATCCCTTTATTTTTGTCCGAGGGTAAAACGGTGAATGCCGTTGTTGCCGAAAGCTTTGACGAGACCCGTGGGATCAACACCATCGATCAATTAAAAGAAGCGGAAAACATCTTGTTAAAGAGGGGCAAATAGAGAGCCTCCTTGCCCCAATAAGGAAATTGGCTGTCTTAACCGCGTGTCCATTTAATTAAGAATTTTCCTTAATTATTCTTTTTACTTCTTCCAAACTGAAAAGGTATTTCGTATATTTACAACCTGAATACAGCGCGGGAGTATCCGCAACAGAGTTTATCTAATTCTGTTTCCAAAAGAAATATGCAAGTAAACATAATATGAAAATATGGAGAACAGCATGGTAGTTCCAAAAAAGATAGAAAAGGTTGTGATATTTGGTGGGGGCGGTCTTGTCGGTTTCCAGATTTGCCGATTGATGGCCAGGGAGGTACAGCCGGATTTCATCGTGGTCTGTACGTTGTTGCAAAACGAAGCCGAAGAAACAGTGGCACGCCTTAAGGCGGAGTTTAAAGATTCCCGGACCAATTTCATCCCGGAATATGGCAACATCTTTGTCCGTGAAAAATACACACATCTTTCAAAACGTGATATCCAGAGCGCCAGTCAAATCCTGGACACCATTTATAACGATGTGTTTGGCAAGCTTGATGCCAGTACCGATAACATTGCCAGTAAAGGCTTGGTGCCGCAAATCATCATAAAATATAAGCCGGATGTTATTGTCGATTGTGTCAATACGGCAACGGCCATCAGCTATCAGGATGTTAAGAGCAGTTCGAAAGTTGTAAAAGAATTTCGTGATACCCTGACCGATATCCTCAACACGGATATGACGAAAACCATCTCCAATGCAAAATCGGGTGATAAACAAAGTATTGATCAACTTTGCAGCTTCGTGGATAAAATACACAGTCTGAGTAAATCGCCGATCGAAAGTTTCCCACATCTTGACAACCTTAAAATGATCGATCTTTTACTTATTTCCCAGGCTGTGCCGCAGCTTGTGCGGCATGTGACCCTGCTTTATCAGGCCATGCTCAAAGCGCAAACCCATATTTATATCAAGGTGGGCACCACAGGCACCGGGGGCATGGGGGTAAACATCCCTTATACACATGGCGAGGACAAGCCCAGTTTTACCCTGATGACCAAATCGAGCGTTGGCTTTGCGCATACCGGGCTGCTTTTTTTACTCGCACGTTCACCCGGACCAATCATCAAAGAAATCAAGCCCGGTGCGATGATTGGCTATAAGCGGATCATCTATAAGGATATTTCGAAATTCCACACGCCGGTAGTCCTGACAGAATCTAAAAAGGAAACATTAAAATCCGAAATTTCGGTGCGTGAAGACATCGATGGCTACAAACAAAAGGGGAAATTATCCCTTGTTGGAATCGATACCGGTGAAAACGGTTTTTTTTCGCGGGGGGAATACGAGGCCATCTCCTATATGGATTCCATGGAATTCGTAACCCCGGAAGAAATTGCACATAACGTCCTGCATGAAATCGCCGGTTCCAATACGGGCAAGGATATCATTGCCGCGATTGACGGGGCGGTTATGGACCCCAGTTACCGGGCCGGTTTAATCCGCCAGGCTGCAATCGATAACATGCTTAAGGAAGAAGAAAAATGCGGCATTCCTTCCATTGCCATTGGCGAACTCGGGCCACCGCAACTTTCTAAGCTGTTATACGAAACCCATCTTCTGCAATCGGTTTATCCCGGTTTGGATGAGTGGGCAGCTGCGGATAACACACCGGAACAGATGTCCGCGGCTTTATTAAAAGAATTGGATGCATCCGATATAAAGGAAATAATCACCTCGCTCGGGATGGCGGTTCTTCTGCCGGACGGTAAAAGCATTTATCGTGGCCCTACGATGTTTATCCCGGAATCAAAGGTCCATAAACAAGTGGCTATCCGCCCGGGGAACGTGGACTCCTGGGCGAGACACGGATGGATAGATTTACGCCCATCCAATATGCAGGTATGGAAGGACCGCGCCCGCAAAATGCTGGCGTCCGGCCAACAGGAATACGCGGAAGGCTCCGCTTCGGTAGGGCCGCAATACTATCCGTCAAAAGAAATCAGGACCGGTGAAGTTGTTGGTTGGATACTGAGTACCGAGTTTGAAGGATCACGCAGAAAATAAAAGAGGAAATCGTGAACAAAAGTAAATTATTATCAGGAAACGAAGCGCTGGCCCTGGCGGCCTGCGACGCTGGGGTAAAGGCATTTTACGGTTATCCCGGAACACCGTCAACCGAAATTTTTGAGACCGGCGAACGTTTTATAAAAAAGTTGGATGACGGACGGGTTGCCGAATGGGCCGCCAATGAAAAGGTTGCCTATGAATTTGCCCTCGGCACCAGTTACACCGGCCATCGGGCAGTTGTTACCATGAAACATGTGGGTCTAAATGTGGCCATGGACGCCTTTGTAAACTCTGCCATCACGGGAGTTCAGGGCGGACTCGTTGTGGCCGTGGCCGACGATCCCGGTATGCACAGCAGCCAAAACGAACAGGACACCCGTTTTCTGGCGGATTTTGCCAATCTGCCACTTATGGAGCCCTGCAATCCACAGGAAGTATATGATTTTACACGTGAGGCCTTCGAAATTTCCGAGCGGGAACAATTGCCCGTGGTGATGCGCATGGTAACCCGGCTATCACACTCGCGGGGATTGGTTTTTACCGGTGGCGAAACACTGCCGCCAAAAACCATTGGGATGCCGGAGGGCGAAGATAAATTACATTGGATGCTGATCCCCTCCTATGCCCGCGGACGATACCGCAACTTACGCAATAAGTTGGCGGAGTTGACGTCCATCTTTGGCAAACATAATAAGATGAAGCTGGAAACAAACAGCAAATCCGGGGTTATCACGGCAGGAATGGGACGCGCATATTTTGATCAATATCTAAAAGACGCGCACATTTCCGCGCAAAAATATAACCGTCTGGAAATTGCGGGATACCCCATCGATCCACAACAACTAAAATCCTTTGTTCTGGCTTGTGACACGGTCTATGTTTTTGAGGAAGACTATCCTTATCTTGAAGACAAGGCGCTGCCCTATGCAGAAAACATCTGTGTCATCCATGGACGCCGGGATAAAACCCTGACAATCGATGGAGAGCTGAATATAGCCAAGGTTCGGGAAGCGCTGGAAGGCCGGAAGATAGAAGGTAAGGTTGATGAAACGTTGATGACTGAAATCTCAGACCTGGTTGAAATACGTCCACCGAAGCTTTGCGATGGTTGCGGCCATGCGGATGCTTTTACGGCCATCACCCGTGCTTTGGAAAATATCGGCGTCAAGGATCACCGTATTTTTGGCGATATCGGTTGTTATTCACTCGGGGTTTTACCGCCTTTAAACGGGATGAATACGGTTGTGGAAATGGGCGCTTCGTTGTCTATGGCCTTCGGGGCCGCAATGGCCGGGATGAGCCCCAGCGTCGGGGTCATCGGTGATTCAACATTTTTTCACTCCGGGATGACAACATTGCTATCCGCGGCCAAATCCCATTTAAACCTGAACCTGATAATCCTGGACAATTCGATTGTGGCAATGACAGGGCAGCAGGTCCCTGTTGCTTCCGATATTGCACCGGTCCTTGCAAAAGCCGTAGGATTTAAGGAAGAACAAATTCACATCCTTACACCTTTGCCAAGGCAAACCGCGGACAATATTGCTGTGCTGGAAAAAGTTTTTTCCAAACCGGGACCAAGCCTGATTGTTTTTAAGCGCAAATGTATCCAGGCCATGCGCCGTAAGGTTTATACACCCATAAAATCAAAGGAGGGTCATCATGCATAACTCCGATACGTATGGCGTTGTAGTTGCCGGTGTGGGCGGGCAAGGTGCGATTACCATTGCCCAACTGATACTGGGCGCCGCCTGGATGAGCAAGATGGACGCCATGCAATCCGAGGTGCATGGGATGAGCCAGCGAGGGGGCGAGGTAAATGCGCATATCCTGTTTAGTAAAAGTAAGGTCAGCTCACCGATCATCGAAACCGGCAGTGGAGATTTGCTTATCGGGATGGAACCGCTGGAAACACTGCGCCATCTGAATTATCTCAATAAAAACGGGCATGCGGTCTCTTCATCCGAGCCGGTGATCAACATGGACAATTACCCGGAACCAAAAAAAGTTTTGGATTTATTAGCTAAAACCCCCGGTGTAAAACTGATTGATACGGCGTCACTTACCACCGAACTGCATTTTGCACAAGCAGGAAATATTGCCCTGTTGGGCGCCGCAACTACCTTTATGCCCATCGATGAAGCCGTTTGGTTACAAGCCATACGCGAACGCTTCCAATCCAAGGGTGATAAAATTATAGAAAAGAACCTGAACGCCTTTCAATGTGGCCGGGAAATGACGGGCTCATGAACACATCCTTTTTAAACGAAGCACACTGCTATCATCTGTTAAAGAAGTACGGTGTAAAAGTTCCACGCCATGCCTTTATCACCTCGGTTCAAGCTCCCGGTTTATTGTTTAAAGAGGGAGAGGACATGGTATTAAAAGCCGTGGTTGATGATGTGTGGCATAAATCCGATGTGGGGTTATTGGAATTTTCCAGTTTTTCAATGGAAAATATAAACCGCGCCTTTAATACTTTTAAAAACAGAAATCCGAAAAAAGAGAACTGGCGTGGAATGTTGGTTTGTGAGAAAGTCTCGCTGGTCAGGAGTCCACTTCCGGCGGAAATCCTGCTTTCCATTAAACATGATCCAAGCTGCGGGCCCGTGATTACCATGGGTTTTGGCGGCATCCACACGGAACTATGGGGCCAGGAGCTGAAGGATGGCATCTTTTCCTTTCCAAGTGAACTGACTGCCGTGCAGGAGGCATTAGATGAAATTTCCAATCACCTTTTAGGAAAAATTCTGCTGGGCGCCCTTCGCCAGGGGAAAGTCCTGGTTTCCACAGATACATTTGAAAAGCTGCTTAAGGCTGTATGGAAGCTGGCAGATCATTTCCGGCAGGAGCAACTTGACTTAATCGAGATTAACCCTTTGGTCGTTGATAATTCGGGCAACTTTATCGCTCTTGACGCCGTGGGCCGTAGGCGGGAGGATACAAGTGTACCGGCCGGTCTGAGACAAGATATTGTTCCAACCGGCCTGTCCCCAGAAGCGCTCTTTAACCCACAAACGTTTATTGTTGCAGGTGTCTCATCACATAAAAAAGCCTTCGGAAATTTAATCCTGGATAATTTTAACACTTCAGACGTTCCCCGTAAAAATATACGCGTACTCAAACCGAACAGCAACGGCTTTGAAGGATATGAAACATTAGATGCACTCAACAATCTAAATGAGCCTGTTGATGTATTAATCCTTGCTGTTCCTGCCAGGGCGGCCATCGGGCTTATAGATGAAGCCTGCAAAAATTCCGCAGCACGTCTGATCTATCTCGTTGCCGGGGGTATTGGCGACAGCGCGGACACAGATGGCTTAAAAGAACGTTTGCAAAACATTTTGACCGCATATCCCCCGAAACAACGACCAAGAGTTATTGGTCCGAATTCACTGGGGATCATCTTGTCCCGGCAGCGCATAAACACCTTGTTTATACCACGGGAAAAACTTCCGGTTACATTTTATCCTCATGGCAATATCGGGCTTATTGCCCAGAGTGGTGCTTTTTTTATTACACGTATTTCCCGCAATCCGGCTTTACCCATCCGCGATGGATTTTGCATTGGCAATCAACTGGATATTTCGGCCACGGAAATTTTGCACAGTATGGCAGATGAGACGGCATTAAAGGTAATCGGGCTGTATCTCGAAGGCCCGCCGCAGGGTAACGCCCTTGGTTTGGCTAGGGCAGTGAAGCAAATAAGTCCGGTGAAAAAAATTATTGTTTACCGTGCCGGCAGGAGCAGCGCCGGGATGAAGGCCGCAGCAGGCCACACCGGGGCCCTGGCTTCGGAATACGGCATCGAACAAAGGCTATTGCAATATGCCGGGGCCATTGTGTGCGAAAGCTTCAGTGTATTCGAAAATAATTTATGCTGGTATAGCGCTTACCCGGATTTTGATAAAAACAAAAAGCATGAAGTATCCGTTATGACCAACGCGGGTTATGAATCCGTGGCCTGTGCCGATGGCCTTGGCGCCCTGCTGGCGCCCTTAACCTTTCAAACCCGGGAAAGACTGATGGCCACCTTAACAAAACACAAACTGCGAAGCATCGTTTCGCCCGCCAATCCACTGGATTTGACACCGATGGCTTCCGATGATGTTTACTATGAATGCGCCCGTGACATCCTGCAGCAGGACGATAACGGATTGTTGATTATCGGGATTGTACCACTCACGGCGATGATCAACACCGTAGATGAGGCGGTTATAGACAGTAACGTTAAACGGCTCAAGAAATTGATTGACGATAGCGCCAAACCCGTGGCGGTTGTAGTTGATGCCGGCCCGATATATTTAAAATTCAAACACGCTTTCCGGATGTATAATATCCCGTTATTTGCCTCGGTACAGGATGTATTCGAAATAATCCGTTAAATTTTATTTCCAACGATATTTTCCTCTACGACAAGCCAGCGGAGTTTTTCAACCAACCATAACGGCGCCTGACGAAATTATTTAAAACCATGATTTATTCTTTTATACACGGATTATGCATTTAAAATTTGGCTCTACTGGTTTTTGTGTGGAAATAGAATACGCCTTTTAATGAACATGAA
>CAYWBI010000177.1:0-7664 GCA_964456445.1 uncultured Calditrichaceae bacterium | reverse complement strand
AAGGACGGGGTTAGTCAAATGCGTACCCTTGAGTCCAGATGTTTTCATACCAAAAGCCAATTCCCGGCCCCCAATTATCCACTATTAATTTGACAAGCCTGTTTTCTTGTCTTATGAATTTTCTTTCTATCTAAGTATTTACCCACACAAAACCTAGTAGAGCCAAAAAAAATGACTCAGTCCTCTCCGGTCATAGTCATATTTTATATTTCGTTTGGTACAGGATATGGAAATAATGTTCGGCCCGCAGAGTACCAATATTGAAAACTATTGTTTTAAATATCGCCCTGATTTTGTATCTTGAACGTTTCTTGAACATGCAATTGTATGTTCGTAATATTCATCCACAACTTATAGCACATTTTGTATGAAAAATAAAACCTTTTGGTATTTCATTGGCGCCCTTACGCTCTTCCGTTTATTTTATATATATTTTCTGCCGCTGATCCCTCAGGAGGCCTATTATTGGTATTATGCCCAAAAGCCGGCCCTTTCCTATTTTGATCACCCACCGATGGCGGCTTATTCCATTTGGCTGGGGACAAAACTGTTTGGCAACACGGTTTTTGGCGTAAAATTTATGGCTGTAATTTGGGCCTTGCTTACGAATATATTATTATACTTCACCATCCTGGAAGCCGTGGGCCGACAGAAAACCCAAACGGCTTTTGTCGGGGTTGTTCTCTATAATCTGACCGTCTTTGCACATATCTATGCTTTGTTGATTGCACCGGATGTACCCCTGATGTTTTTTTGGTTGCTTGTGGTCTATTGGATTGCAAGGGCCTTGCGCAGCGGGCAGGGGCATTACTGGTTGGCGGCCGGACTTTCTTTAGGGCTGGCTTTGTTAAGCAAATATACCGCTGTGGCTATTTTGCCGGGTATTATGTTGTTTGTGTTGTTAAGTAAAAAACATCGCCGGGTTTTGCTGACGCCCGGTCCGTATATTGGCGTAGCGGTTGCCGCCCTAATTTTTTATCAGGTTGTTTATTGGAATCAGCAGCACCAATGGGCGTCCTTTGCCTTTCAGTTTTCTCAGCGGGCGAACGAAGCAAAACCATTCCAGATCACCTATTTTTTACAGTTGCTCGGTTCCCAGATATTTTTATTAACGCCGCTGGGAATGATTCTGCTCCTTACGGCCGGATATAAACTGATACGCAGCAAACGATATGGTGACTGGGCGGGTTATTATTATTTAAGCGGGATAGCCATTACCGCTGGTTTTGTTTTCATAAGCCTGCGCTCACTTGTAAAAATGAACTGGCTATTACCAGGTTATCTGGGTATGCTGGTTGCCGTGGTTATCCTTCTGGAATGGGATACTTTAAAGAATACCCGCTGGTTCAAATCCGCCGCTTCTTTCTCAATACTGTTGATTTTGGCCACATACACCGTACAGGTGATCCCCAATCTGCCGCTGGGTGAAGGAAATACCTGGAGCGGTTGGCGTGAAGCATCCGGGGAGATATACCGTTATCAGCAGGATAATGGCGGGCGCAAAAAAATGTTCGTATTTGGGAATTCATATAAAAGCGCATCCTTATTGAAGTTTTACATGCCGGACCACCAGGACACCTATGCACAAAATATTTATGACCGGCCGGCACTGGAATTTGATATCTGGGGCATACCAGACAGTTTGCGTGGCAAGGATGCGATATTTGTCCATTCCGATCGGAAAGAATATCCATCTGATCTGAAATATGTAAAAAACTATTTTGATTCAATCGAGCTTATCAAGGCAAGAAAATTTACATTTTATAATGATGCGCAGACACGCACCATATATTACTACAGGGCAATAAACTATCATGGCAAAAATGAATAAAGATTTTATATTGCGTTTTGTTCGTTTTGGAATAGTTGGCGGCAGCGGAATAATCGTAAATTCAGCGGTACTTTGGCTGCTGCATGAGCAAATGGGTTTCAGTGTTCCACTGGCTTCGCCGCTGGCGATTGGATTGGCAGTTTTCAATAATTTTATTCTGAATAATTACTGGACCTGGCGTCAACGCAGAAAAACCTATAAACACAGTTTTTGGTATCGGCTGATGCGGTATTACATCAGCACATCCGGTGGGGCATTGATCAATTATATTATTCTTATCCTGTTAACGGATTATTTCGGGATTTACTATTTCTGGGCCAACATCGACGGGATAATCGTTGGTAGTTTATTAAATTTTATTTTGGCGGAATTCTGGGTTTTTGCTGATAAGCCAACAAAAAATGTCTGATTTTTTAGAAGGATACACATCATGGCACAAATGTTTGTAAATGTAAGCTGTGCAAATATCTATCCCGATGCAACGTTTCATAGTGAGGTCGATTCCCAGGCGGTTCTCTGGGAACAATTGGAAAAACTCGATGAGGAAAACGGCTTTTACAGGGTAAGATGTGCGGATGGTTATGAAGGCTGGATTAGCAGTCATCAGGTGGCTTTTGCCGATGCCCCGGACAATATGCGGCTTATCTATCGGCCCTATGGGCGTATTTACAAGTCGCCACAAAAAAAGGCGACGGTGATACGTGATTACGTAAGCGGTTGCCTGTTGCCTGTCCGTGACGAACAAAGTGGCTGGGCACAGACTGTATTGCCAGACGGGGAAACCGGCTGGGTCCGCGAGGCGGCATTCGGTTATTTTTCACGTTCCGGTCTGCGTCGGATGCTCGTTGAACTTGCACAGGAATATCTTGGTGTGCCTTATCTGTGGGCGGGAAAGTCAGCCAAGGGAATGGATTGCTCCGGTTATGTTCAACTCATGCATAAGCTTTGTGGGATAAATGTCCGACGTGACGCCTGGATGCAGCATCAGGATGCCCGGGCTGTTTCGGATACCTGGATGAATGCCCGTGCCGGAGATCTGCTCTTTTTCGCAGAGAAAGAAAATAAAATTAGCCATGTAGGCATAAAGTTAAACAAAACAGAAGTGATACATGTGCGGGGGATGGTGCGTATAAATAGTATGGACCCCGCAGCGGAAAATGCCGACACGCAACTCATTGATGAATTTGTTTCCGCCGGAACGTTTATGGAAAAATAATTCCTGCCAAAATACGCTTGTTGCAGTGTGGGAAATCAAGAAAAATTGTTGGCCATAATTTAAATGAAAAGAACTTTCATCAAGAATCAAGGATTTAGATACGAATTAGACGGTAAATCATTGTTAATTCAGATAATTACAATGACCAAGCCGAATCAGAAACTATCTGAAGAGATGCTTAAATCGTTAATCAAAGCGACCTCAAGCTATCTTGAAAAGGTTGGCGATATACCACTAACTGAATCTTTTCAAGGAGAATTATTCGAATATAGTTCGTCTGATATTTCATCAATGACATTTCACAAGTTCATTTCCAAAGAGACCTATATTCGATTTATATCTAAAGGAAGTTTTCAACTTGGTTCACTAGGTTATTATAGAACTATCGAAAATAAATCTAGTAGAGATGAAAAGGAAGGATTTTCAAATTTGATCATTGATTCAGGTGATAGACAAATATTCGCTTCTGTCATTAGTGGATATGACAAGCTAATCCTATGCGGTACATCCAGCAATGAGTCATCGAAATACATGAGACAAAACTTCGGTGACTATGTAATGACAATTCCAAATGTTTCATCATTTGCAGAGCGATTTAAGAATCATATTGGTGCTTTAAACTGGGATTTAAAACAGGTGCAATACAATGACTTTAAAGCAGGACAAATTCGAAAAAATATTAAAGATCTGAGTGGAGTAAGTCCGAATCTATCAAAGGAACTTTTTGAGATTTTAATTGATCTTTCGGAAGATGCAAGCCTTTTTATTAAACCCGATCGGTTTCATCCTGAAAATGAACTTAGACTTGTTTTTTCCATGAATCGAAATGTGGAAGAAAGAGAGTTTTATAAACTCCCTGATTTATTAGATGATATAGAAATAAAAACTATGGCCAACAATGGGTATAAAACATAGGGCGGACAGTGGTTTCCGCAAGTTTCGAGTTATTCGTAAGCTTTGTCTCGGTGGACAAGTTCGCGGCTCTGAAATGCCCTGCGTTTCATACCCGAGACCGTTTTCTGAAATCCCCTTTTATAGATGTGATGACGCAGAACAGGTATTTTATAATATTGAAGCATAAATGGCGTTTTTGTACATTAAATGTTTTAATTCAATCGACGATTATTCGGGAAAAACATGACAAAAGATATTGTTCTTACCGGGATTACGACCACCGGTACGCCACACCTTGGTAATTATGTAGGGGCCATCCGCCCGGCAATAAATGCCAGTAAAAATGAAAATGTAACGTCCTTTTATTTTCTTGCCGATTATCATGCCCTGATCAAAAATCATGATCCGGCCATTTTAAAACAATCCACAATGGAAATTGCCGCTACCTGGCTGGCCTGTGGCCTGGACCCTGAAAAAGTGGTGTTTTACCGCCAGTCGGATATCCCGGAAATCATGGAGCTTACCTGGATATTGACCTGCATGACGGCCAAGGGGCTGATGAACCGCGCCCATGCCTATAAGGCCGCCGTACAGGAAAACGGGCAGACTGGAAAAAAGGATGCGGAAGAAGGCATAACCATGGGGCTTTTTTCATATCCCATTCTGATGGCCGCCGATATATTAATGTTTCGTGCAAATAAAATTCCGGTGGGCAAAGATCAAATCCAGCATATTGAAATGGCCCGGGATATTGCCCAGCGTTTTAATCATCATTATAAAAATTTATTGGTGCTGCCGCAGGCCGTAATTGCAAAAAATAGCTCCGTTTTAAAAGGGTTGGATGGAAGGAAGATGAGCAAAAGTTATAATAATACCATCCCGCTTTTTCTACCGGAAAAGAAACTGCGTAAACATATCATGAAAATTGTGACCAATTCTTTGGAGCCCGGCCAGCCTAAAGACGCTAGTTCGTCCGCCGTATTTCAGATTTATAAAGCTTTCGCAAAAGAGGAAGAGACTGTGGCCATGCAGCGTAAATTTGCGGACGGTATCGGCTGGGGACAGGCTAAACAGGAATTATTTGAGTATATAAATGCGCATATCTCCCCGGCGAGAGAACGCTATAACCAATTAATCCAAAACGCGGATTATATCGAAAAAACACTTAAAAACGGCGCAGAAAAAGCGCGCAAAATAAGTATCCCCTTTTTAAATGATATCCGCTCGGCCATTGGTTTCTCGCCCGTGGGGCAATGAGGATTTTATGATCTATCGTGTAAAACTGGATGTATTTGAAGGTCCATTCGACCTGCTGCTTTTTCTTATCCGCAAAAATGAAGTGGATATTTATGATATTCCCATCTTCAAAATTACCCAGCAATTTTTAGCATATATTGAAGCAATGCAACTCCTCGACCTGGATATCGCCGGTGATTTTATCGAAATGTGTGCCATGTTGATGAGCATAAAATCCCGCTATCTGTTGCCTCAGAATGAGGGGGATGAAGATGACGCCGAAGACCCGCGAATGGAGCTGGTTGAGCGTTTGCTGGAATATAAACGTTACAAAGAAGTTTCCTACGATTTGGAAGACCTTGAAGAACAGCGCAGCCGGTTGCATGGCCGGGGTTACTTTGATTACATTCCCAGGGCGGAAGAAGTGACAAATGATGAATACCTTGATAATGCCACTCTTTTTGATTTGGTGATCGCCTTCCGCCAGGCAATGGACAATATGCCCAAAGTTTTTCATCATACGGTCACCATGATCAATGTTACAACCGAACAACAAGCCAACTGGATTGTACAGAAGCTCCAGGGGAAAAAAATGATCTTGTTCCGGGAATTGATGTTTGCCCTGAACGAAAAAATTGAAATCATTGTCACCTTTGTTGCTTTGTTAACCTTAATAAAAGATGGAATTGTCCATGTCAGCCAGTCGGGTAACTTTGATGATATCCGTATCAAGCCCGGTATGGTAAATAAGGAAATAATAGAAAATGGTGCTTAACAATTTACAAATCATCGAAGCATTACTATTTGCAGCCGATGGTCCATTGTCATCCAAAAAAATTCGGGAGATTGTTCCCGAAATTGGTGGCGAGAAGGATTTAAAAAAACTGATTGGCTCACTGGATGCGCTTTATCAAAAAAATAATCAGGCCTTAAAGGTCATCGAACTTGCCGGGGGCTATCAAATTGTAACACGGGAAGAATTTTCATCCTGGATAGCAAAATTGTACAAAGCAAGATCCAGGGCCAAGCTAACCCGGAAAGGTTTGGAAACAATGGCCATCATTGCCTATAAGCAACCTATTACCAAGGCCGAAATTGATGCGATCCGTGGTGTAGGTAGTGACGGGGTGATCCGCACGTTGGTCGAACGTAACCTGGCAACGGTAAAAGGACGGAAAAAGGCGCCCGGAAATCCATTGTTATATGGAACGACTGCTTATTTTCTGGAATATTTTGGTCTGAATGACCTGAAAGATTTACCTACGGTCAAGGAAATTGATGAGTTGTTAAAAAGTGATTCAAATTTTTTGGAAAGCCTGGATCAGGTGGCGCTGGAACAAATACTGCCTGAAAAATTGGGCATATCTTCCGTTGACGAACTATTGTCTGAAGATATAGCGGATAAAAAATCACCGACGGATATTGATGATGAGCCGGGAGCAGATGGAGAAGCAGATGGACAATCTGAGACTGAATAAGTACCTGGCCCATTCGGGTGTAGATTCCAGACGTCATTGCGATGAAATTATTACCGCCGGGCGTGTGACGATAAATGGCAAAGTGGCCGAAAAATTAGGCCAGATCGTACATCCTGGTGATGTTGTATGTGTGGATGGAAATGAAGTTGCCCCGGTCGAACAGGATATTTATGTATTGCTTAACAAGCCTTTGGAAACATTAAGCAGTGTGGATGATCCCTTTAAAAGACAAACTGTTGTGGAGCTGGTTGCCACCCCCCAACGCATATATCCCGTGGGCCGGTTGGACTATAATACGACCGGTGTTTTGCTTTTAACCAACGATGGGCGTATGACCAATCGTTTGCTTCATCCGCGTTATAAATTGCCAAAAGTGTATCATGTTCTTCTGGGAGAAAAGGTAAAACCCTTCGATCTGCACCGTTTACGCAATGGTGTTGAGTTGGATGGTAAAAAAACACTGCCTTGTAAAATCAGGGAGATGCGTATGGTAAATAACGGTAGTTTGTTGGAAGTAGAGTTGCGTGAGGGGCGTAAACGTCAGATACGGGATATGTTTGCGTTGTTCGATTATCAGGTACAAGACCTGGACCGGGTTTCCTTTGCCGGGATAAATTACAAAGGTCTGCGCCGTGGGGAATGGCGTGATCTTACAAACAGCGAAGTGAAACAACTGAAAAATCTGGTTCATTATGATGATGAGTCTTTTAGCGAATAAATACTATATTCTTCCACGGCAATTCACGGAGTTGTGCAGAGAAATAATTATTAAAAAACCTTTGTGTGCTTAGTGCCTGCTTTGTGCCACTCGGTGAAAAACTTTGCTATTGGGTGGCCACAGCTGAAAAAGTAAAATATGCCGGTCGTTTCAAAAAAAACAAACACAGAGAGCCACGGAGATTCACGGAGTTGCACAGAGAATAATTTTATTTATAAAAACAAAACCTTTGTGGCCTGTTATGTAAAAAGTCAATAGGATTTCCAACTATTTTTCCAAACAGGACATACG
>CAYWBI010000176.1:0-7672 GCA_964456445.1 uncultured Calditrichaceae bacterium | reverse complement strand
CCAAGTGGAGTTCCCAATCCTCCTAATCTTATATCTGCCATTTATGACCTAAGTAAAGGTGGTATAAAATTAGAATGGGATGAATCGAATGGACCTTCTTCTAACTATTTTCAAATTTACAGATGCTTGGCTACAGAAACTATGACAAATAAAAATAAAATAGCTATTTCTTCTGCATGGGATACCCATTTTTATTATATAGATGATGATACGTCTTTAGTGAATGGTCTTACTTATAAATATTCAATAGCAGGGGTTAATTCAATTGGAGAAGGGCTTAATTCAAATGAATTATCAGCTTTTTATGGAATGCAACCATTATCTGTTTCTATTTCCGGCCCATCGTTATTGTCTTCTGGCGCTCAAGGCACATTTACCGCTAATCCATCACATGGATCTGGTACTTATACCGATTATCGCTGGTGGGAAAGGAACGATAACGGGATAATCGTTCCATACGGGCATCTGAAAGACCCGGTAGTGTATGCGCCAAATCCAGGCACCTGGCTTGAGATTACTTCCGAACGTGGGCACAAAACAATTCACCGTGGACATAATTGGGATTTTACCCTTAAATGTGAAGTGACGGATTCCCAGGGCGCAACAGCAACGAATGAACATTCTGTTATTGTATCGGGAGCAAATGCCCCTGCTTCTGAAAATGGTAAATATGCAATAGGTCACGAAAAGGTTATTCCAGACGCATTAACATTGTATTCCAACTATCCCAATCCATTTAACCCATCCACAACCATAAATTTTGGCTTGTCATCGAACAGCTTGGTAAAGTTACGTATTTATTCATCCAGCGGTCAATTGGTGGCAACAATATTAAATGGCTTTATGTCCAAAGGTTATCATAAGGTAAAATGGAACGGTACAAATGATGCTGGTGCAAAAGTTGCAACTGGTATATACGTGTATGAACTAAAGGCGGGAGATAAGCGCTTGTTAAAAAAAATGCTTTACACAAAATAGTAAAGCATGAATTCCATTGAGAGATTTGACCGATCGGCCCGTGGAAGACAGTAATTATAGGCCTCATTCAAATTGAGGCCTTTTATATGATCACAATTTTGTATAATCAATATAAATTTTAAAAACGGAGATATCATGAATAAATCCTCTAAACGTTACATAGCTTTATTTTTAATGTCTGTATTTAGCTTTATGTTATTTTATGCGTGTCAAAACGGTATATCCACCAATCCAGATATTAAAAGCTTAAAAAATAATAAAAATGAAGAAACAAAATTTTCAAAGTTGAATAATGATGATCTTAATAATATACAAAATTCACTTGATATTTTGGCTAATGTCTTGACACGTACTTTGACTAATTCTAAAATAAGGGATATTATATATAAATCAGTTGGTAAAAAATTTGATGGCGATTATGATGTACTTTATAAAAAACTAAAAGATAATAATATATTTATGAGCAAATTGAAAAATAGTGCCAGTAAAATCGGCATGGATAAAGTTTATTTCACAGAGCTTCTCTCACAAATTCCAAAACTACAGATTGCGGTTCCAGTAAATTATATGCAATGGGATTATAAGACATTTATTCCTCTTGTAGCATTCCGCATATATGATAAAGATGATCGGGACATTGAACGAGTAAAGGCCTATGACGCTACTGGTAAGATTCATTGGCTTGATGCTAAGGAAAAACCATCCATGCCTATTATTGTTGTAGGCATTAATGAACGGACCGATTTAAATGGAAATGTAATTTATGCACAGCAATGTTCCGGTTGTGGTGGTAGTGGTGGTAGTGGTGGTAGTGGCGGTACAGGCGGTGGTAATAATAACCCCGTTTATAAAGATAAAGTATATATAAATGATTTTAGGCTTATGGATACGAGTGAAGGATGGTTTGACGGAAATCCGGAAATTTATGTAAAAACTTTTTATAAAGGAGTTACAACAAGAACCGATTTTCCTGATGTAAATAATGTACGATGGTACCATGAGAATGATTTTTCATGGCTTCCCAAGGCAATTTATTCAACAACGGGTTATATTGATTTAAATGATGTTGTTAATGTTGATGTTTGGGAAGAAGATGTAATTTGGGACGATCATTTGGAAGGGCACTGGTCTGTAATAGATAGGCCGTATGCCGGGGATGTTACCGATAATATTGAGGGCTACAAAAATAATTGGTCGTGGGGATATGACTATAGAACGTTATATGATGGTGGCTCAGGAAACAGCGATCTTATTATGTACGGTAAAACGGTTCTCGAATAAAACTCTTTTTGGGACTGCCCTGTAATGGGGCAGTTTTCTACTCTTATGAAAAAAACACTACTTATAGTTTTCTTTTTCTATGTGGTTTATTTGCACGGGCAATCGGTCGGCCTTCTTTCGGGACAGGTTACAGATTCCCTCTCATCCAGGCCGTTGGAAAGCGTTAATATCATTGTCGAAGGCACGAAAGCAGGTGCCTCAACGGATGTAACAGGCCATTTCAATCTCGCCCTTGCGGCGGGGCAGTATGTTTTGATTTTTCGCATGGTCGGATTTGAATCCCTCAAGCGCACTATTCGGATAAAACCCGGTTCGTCAATGCACGAAACTTACTTCTTACGTCCACAAGCATTTACCATGCCCCCCCTTATTGTAACTGACAATGAAATAAAAGGAAGTGTGCTTGATATTGATCTCTCACGCGAGCTTATTGCCAAATTCCCGTCACTCGGCGAAAATGATGTTTTTCATGCGGTAAAAATTTTACCGGCTGTTGCAACGGCACATGATTATGGCAACCAGCTTTATATCCGCGGCAGCCGCTTTGATCAAACCCTGGTCACATTTAACGGGGTTACCATTTACAATCCCTATCATCTTGGCGGGCTGTTTGGCGCTTTCG
Organism: uncultured Calditrichaceae bacterium; assembly: GCA_964456445.1. Classification (GTDB taxonomy): domain Bacteria; phylum Calditrichota; class Calditrichia; order Calditrichales; family J004; genus CAYWBI01. The sequence goes on along the minus strand of CAYWBI010000176.1, from coordinate 4,791 downwards.
ACGCCGACGCCGTTCAAAAGGTGGAATTTGCCCCGGATGGTGATTTTAGCAAACAAAGCAGCCGTTTGTCAGGTCGGTTGAATATTGTTCCGAAAGATGGCTCGGACGGAAAGACCAAAATAAGTTTGGGGTTATTAAGTTCAAAATTCCACAGCGGCGATACCCTGAAAAATGCTTCCTGGTTTCTTTCCGGGCGGCGAACTTATATTGATTTTATTAGTCAGCGGGATGGCACGCCCGGATATGGTTTTTATGATATGTCGGCCAATGTAAATTATAAAATTAACCGTTCACATGCGCTGAGCCTTTTTTCTTTTTATTCCCGTGATTTTCTGCAGGATGTTTTTGATCCGGAAGAATTGCTTCCAAAAGGCAACAGGGGGCCGTTATGGGGCAACCGCATTACGGGGCTGCGCTGGAAATGGGCTTATAATAAAAATATCTATTTCAATACCAGTCTGGGGTATAGCGGCGCAGGGGTCTTGGTCCGTGCAAATCAGGTGGATGTTGATAATACCATTGATGAATATCTTGTTAAAAGTACTGTTCTTTGGTCTGTGCCCGGACATCTTTTTCAGGCCGGGCTGGAGGTAAAAAACATGCGTTATAACTATCGTTGGGATATTGGTCAGCCGGTATCGCTTGAAGACATGGTTGGAACGCCGCAATTTATATTTTTTGATAACGCACCGTCAAAATTCAAATATCAAAAAAAATCTGTTCGCGCTTCGATTTTTGTGCAGGACGCTATCGATTTCGGGGAAAGGTATGGATTGACCGGCGGAGTGCGTTTATCCCGGGACAATTTGTCAAAAAAAACCTATCTGTTGCCCCGGGTTCAGATATCCTATAAATATTCCAAAAGCCTTTCTTTTAGTGCCACCGCAGCTAAACACATCCAATATGATTATACCTTAAAAGAGATTAAGAACGAATTCTTCTTTGCGCCGTTTTCCATTTATTTTCCCACGGACAAAGTTCGGCAGCCTTTGCAAAGTTTAAATCTTTCTTTTGGGGCCGATTATAACTCGAACTCGCTGGGGCATATCAATTCGGAAATATATTTAAAAAAAATTCGTAATGTACCATCTGTTAATACATTCAGCGGTGAACTGGAAATACAAAAAAGCAGTGCCTATGGTTTTGAACTTTTGTACCGGAATAATTTCAAAGCATTTTCAGTGCTTGCTTCGTATGCCTTTTCCCGTTCAACCGTCATAACCGAAAAACAAACATACCTAAGCAGTTTTGACCGGAGCAATGCCCTAAAATTGTTTGTTGCATACGATTTGGGTCATGATTGGCAAATAAGCGCTTTTCAATCCTATTTAAGCGGTTTGCCATACGCGCCATTGATTGGCCGTTTTGTTGGGGCCGGGTCAACTGACAGGGATATTCACATCAGCCCAATAAATGACCCGGCTGGCTTTATCGGTCCGGATGGCCCGGTCGATTTGGGGCGGAACTCCAAACGTTTTCCGGCCTATCTTCGCCTTGATTTTGGCCTTCAAAAAAACTGGCGTTGGGGCGGGACGGTATTCTCCATGAAGTTGCAGGCCATTAATATTTCCAATCGGCGGAACCCGGCGTTTATTGATTTTAATTTGGATATATCGAACGAAGGGCCAAAAACGAAAAACAATTTGCCCTTTATCCCGAGCATAGAGTTTTCACTTCAATTTTAGGTGGAAGGATTTGATGAAAAAATGTTTCTTGATGGGTTTGTTTTTAATATTGATTGGTTGTACGACCATGCCGGATGCACCGTTTAAACGGGAAGCAAGCGTGGCCTGTTTATTATCAAATTATTACAATAACCAGGAGTTGTTCATCTACTACACAAGCGAGGGCAGTCATGATATCAATGATCGCGACAGTCTTTTTGTTAAGGATGCCCATGTGACCGTTTCATCCGCTTCACAATTAATTCCTTTTGAATTAAATACCTCTGTGAAAAATCATGATAATGGACGTCCCGGATGGGTTTTTAAAGATACCGGACAAAAACTCAAGCTGGTTGCTGCTAAAAACTATACCTTGGATATAGAAACGGAAGTTGGTAAAATCAGCGGCGAAACAACCATGCCGGATTCTTTTAACATACTTTTTCCTGAACAGGGCGCTCGTTATAATGGAACAAATTTCCCGGATGGCAGGTGGGAAGCACATGCCGGCGCAGCGATTTATATTGTGGAACATGTAATGCCACCGGATACATTTATTTCCAGCAGAACGGGCAAGCAAGAAATATACCGCCATTTGATTAACGGTTCCACCACCGGTTCTTCATATACTTTTAACGAAAAGGGCAATCTTAAAAAAGGAAATCATCTTTTACGGGTTATTGCCTGTGATATCAATTTTAAACGCCACCTGTTTGATGGCGTTGATATAAGCGGGGTAAAGGGCGGCTATGGCTATTTTGGCTCCGCATTTGTGGATACGGTGTCCTTCTATATCCAATGATAGTCAGGGCTTTTTTCTGTGATTATAATGTGTGCCTAAAAGTTGTACAAAAACAACCGTTTTCAGGATAGCCTTACTCTGGCCAAATGCATCACCGGGAACGATGCGGGAATCAATGACTTTACCGGAGTAGCCGAATTGGAGCTGGAAGGATTTTAAATGTTATTGCGAGGTGCGTTGTGACGTAGCGATGGCTTCCGGGGAGACAGGATTGCCTCATCCATACAGGGTTGGATGAGAATAATATAAATATTTGTTAAAAATACATACATAAACAAATTTGTGTGCGCATTATTAACATGGGGTCAAAGAGAGTAATAAAAATTTGATTTGGGATGCAAAAGCCTGGGGGTGGAAAGAATATCTCAATTCAGACTAATATAAGTCCAAAATATGCCTAAGAATTTTATCTCTTTATATAGAACATTGAATTTCCAAATAGTTGTTCTTTATAAACATTTTCCATCGATATTCAATGATAGTCAAGGCTTTTCTGTGATTTTGACGTGTGCTTAAAAGTTGTATAAAAACAGTACGATTCAAAAAAACCTGCCTTTTTTTGAGTCAGTCCTACGAAGAAGGGCTCGCCAAAGACAGGTTTTAAAATCAGGCCCGGCAAACGCCGGGCCTTTTAGTTTAATGCCGCGTCAAACAAAATGCAAGATACAAAAGCATCCCTTATTGGATGGGATTGCCGTCAGCATCGATCAGTTCAATGTTCCCAAGCTTGGCATTTTTTATGCCGGCTTCGATTTTGGCCCGGTCGCCCACCACGATCCAAACCAAGTTATTGGGCTTAACCACCGTTTTGGCCGCTTTTTGAACCTGTTTCAGTTTAATATTGCGGATGCTGGCCGGGTATTTCCGGTAATAATCATCCGGCAGACCAAAACGAACAATTTTACTTATGGAGCCCATGATGGCGGCATTGGTTTCCCACGAGCCCGGCAATTGCAGGATGGCGTTCTTTTGTGTTTTGGCAAACTCGGCCTTGGTTGGTGGGTTTTTGACGATGTAGCCCGTGAGTTCCTTATCGATTTCCAGCATGGATTCCACCGTTTTATCGGTCTGTACCGGCGCGTAAACAATATAAGGCCGCTGACCAAGGGCGTCGATCAGGATGGTGAAAGCGCCGTAAGCCCAGTGCTTGTCTTCCCGCAGGTTCATATTGATGCGCGAAGTGAATTCCCCGCCCAGGATTTTGTTCATCATCTGGATGGGTTCTTCCTGTGGATTGTTCTTCGGAGGGGCGATATGCCCGGCAAAAATAATACTTTGTTGCGCGCCTGGCCGGTCCATGATATAAATCATTTTTTTATTACGGTAATCCACCTTGCCGATATTTTTATGGGGGACGCTGCCCTTATCCCAATCTTCAAAAAGGTCTTCCAACTTTGGCTTGATCTCTTTCATCGTGGTGGCGCCGACGATGACCAGGGTGGCGTTGTTGGGTTTAAACCAGGTGTCATGAAATTTTATCAGGTCCTTGCGGGTCAGGGCGGAAACGCTGGTCCTGGTGCCCGAGCCGGTAAAGGGGTTGCCGTAGGCATGGTCTTTCCCATATAGAAAACGGGGGAAAACCCGCAGCGCCATTTGGATCGGCGTTACTTTTTCCCGTTGGATGCGGGCCAGGGTTTGTTTTTGCAGACGCAGGAAATCCGCCTCGGGGAAAGCCGGGTTCAAAATAACATCGGCATAAATTTTAAGCGATTTGTCGAGATTTGCTTTTAGCGCGGAAAGATTGACGCTGGAAATATCAAGATTGGAACGGGCGGAAAGATTTGCGCCGAGGGCGGCAAGCTGTTCGCTTATTTGCAGCGCCGTAAGCTCCTTTGTACCCTCATCCAGCATACCCATGGTCATGTTGGCCGTGCCCGGTGTGGCAAACTGGTCCGCCGCATACCCGGCGTCAAGCATCAGGTTGAAATTTATCACCGGAACGGAATTACGTTCCGCAAGGATAACTTTCATACCATTGGAAAGTGTGGCGCGTTGGATGGCCGGGAAATTAGCATCCGGTGGGGTACCGGCAACGGGCAGCTTGCTGCGGTCCGCGCCTTCTTTGGCCGCAGTGTATTTGGGGAAGGGCGTGACCTCCAAAATATACTTGCCGTCGCTCAGCCATGTACGGGCGGCGTTTTGCAGGTTGGCGGGCGTGGCGTTTTTTACATCTGTAAGGTTTTTTTGGTAATAATCGGGCGAACCGCCAAAAACCATGCTTTGTGCCAGGATATCGGCCTTGCCGCCAAAGCCACCGATGCGTTCGATACCGCGGATAAAACGCGCTTCGTAACCGGTTTTGTAACGGGCGAGTTCCGCCTTGGT
>CAYWBI010000175.1:0-7818 GCA_964456445.1 uncultured Calditrichaceae bacterium | reverse complement strand
GGGATAATCACATTGGGCCACCATGTCATTGATCATACCCTGCAGCCCCATCACACGGCCATCATCGGGCGTGTAAATACGGGCGATGCCGTAAGCGTGCAATTTTTCTATTTCATCCGGCAGGATCACCCCACCGCCACCGCCGAAAATCTTGATCTGACCTGCGCCCTTTTCCTGAAGCAAATCATACATGTATTTAAAATATTCATTATGTCCACCCTGATACGAGGTCATGGCAATGGCCTGGGCGTCTTCCTGAATGGCGGTGTTGACCACTTCTTCCACACTTCGGTCGTGGCCAAGATGGATCACCTCGCAGCCCGTGCCCTGGAGAATGCGGCGCATAATATTGATGGCGGCATCATGGCCGTCAAACAGCGAGGCAGCGGTTACGATACGGATATTGTTTTTAGGTTTGTAAGGTGCAATCGGCTTCATGGTTTCCTTCCTGTTAAAGCAACAGCCCTCCCCGGGCGGGCAGCCCCGGTTAATATCAAATCCGGGAGAGCTGTGCCGGTTGGTGCGTGTTGTATTTACTTCCCGCCTATGGCGTTTTCTTATCGGTTATTCCCCGCTTTATGGGCAGCCAGGTTCGGTCAAGACTGAAAAACCACCGGCTAAAATGCCCATAAATAACAGGTTTCAATATACGAATTACGGCGGGTTATTCAAAACGGGAAAGTCACCAATCTGGCGGACAAAAGGGAAAAGAAGATGAACTATTTATTCTTCCCGGCAACATGACGGACAACCTGTTCCACACAGTCGGACAAATTTTTGCGGATATCCTCGTCCCAAAAGCGAAAGACCACGTAGCCCATATTTTTTAACAATTGATTGTTGGTCCGGTCCCTTTGCATGTTTCGTTCAATCTTAGGTATCCAAAAGCCCCGGTTGGATTTTATTTTTTTCTTTTTTTCGTCCCAATCTTTGCCATGCCAAAAATCGCCATCGATAAACACGGCAAATTTATATTTTTTGCTTATCAAATCCGGCTTGCCCGGAAGCAATTTATAATTAAGCCTGTAACGTACCCCTCTTGCCCATAAAGATTTACGGAAAGCAATCTCCGGTTTTGTGTTTTTCGCTTTGATCCGCGCCATTGTCCGGGAACGTTGAGGTGAGGTATAGAAGCCCTCGCTTTCCTTAAACCTTGGAACCTTGATAATTTCATTGTCATTATATTTTGCCATTATTCTTTTTCTCCCTTACCAAAGACAAAAAAATTGTACAATTAGTTTTCGCACCTTAGATTATAACCATGTATAATGTTAATAAACTTGGTTACTATGAAAGAATACTACACATTGTCGGAAGTTGCGGATTTATTGGGAAAAAGTAAAGAGACCGTACGCCGTTGGGACAATAATGGTAAATTAAAGGCCGTTAGAGAACCAATGAGCAACTATCGCGTGTACCACAAGGATCAATTATCTATATTTGAAGAACTTGGCTTTTTGTTTAATGGTGCAAATCAAGATAATAAAGCTGAACCGGACCACACCTATCATGTTATAGAATTATTCGCCGGTTGTGGTGGACTTGCCCTCGGATTGGAGCAGGCCGGCATTCATTGTAAAGCGCTCAATGAACTTGACCATTGGGCAGCTGAAACACTAAGGTTTAACCGGCCTGATTGGAATGTAATAGAAGATGACATTAGAAACTTGTCCTTGAAGGAATACCGCGGTGAAGTGGATATTGTTACGGGAGGGTTTCCCTGCCAGGCTTTTAGCTACGCAGGAAATAAACTTGGGTTTAAGGATGCGCGAGGTACATTATTTTATGAATTTGCACGCGTCGTCAAGGAAACCCAGCCACTTATCTGTATTGGTGAAAATGTCCGCGGCCTGCAAAGTCATGACAATGGACGTACATTAAAAGGCATGCTCTCAGTCCTTGATGAACTTGGGTACCGTGTATTGCCACCTAAAATATTGAAGGCCATTTTCTATAATGTGCCACAAAAAAGGGAAAGGTTAATTATTGTTGGCGTTCGTAAGGATGTTAACAGTGATTTTGAATATCCCAAACCTTATAAAAAAATATATACCTTAAGAGATGCATTGCACAAAGGCGACCTTTTCCCTACCAATGTCCCGCCCTCGGAAGGGGCAAAATATAAAGGGCGGAAGAAAGAAATCATAGACATGGTCCCGCCCGGTGGATATTGGAGGAACCTGCCCCAAGATATTCAAAAAGAATATATGCTGAAAAGCTATTATCTAGGGGGAGGTAAAACTGGGATGGCAAGAAGGATCAGTTGGAACGAACCTTGCCTGACCCTGACGTGCAGCCCGGCCCAAAAACAAACAGAACGGTGCCACCCGGAAGAAACAAGGCCCTTCACCGTTCGTGAGTATGCCCGTATCCAAACTTTTCCCGATTCATGGAAATTTGCCGGTTCCGTTAATCAACAGTATAAACAAATCGGTAATTCGGTTCCCGTTAACTTGGCAAAGGAGATTGGTTTCAGCCTTATCCGTTTTCTGAATGATGTCTATAAAAACATTAAGGATGTAAAAACTGAAATTTACCCTAACCTAAAACCTTTCTAAAAATATCTTCTTTTATGCCGTCAAGATGTGGACTTAGAATTTCACTTATTTCACTAAGCAATCGGGGAAAATCGATGATATCGAAATCTTTCATCACATCGGATATTACTGTTGGCAAAATATCAAAAACTTTTTTCAGGGCCCCCGGATCACCCGTCACAAGTGAATATACCTCCGCACCCCATACTTTTTTTACACTATCAATTTTATTAAAGTCTTTTTTTACCCATACTTCCTGCCCAGACCTTGCAACAGAATTAGAAATCACATAAGCCCAATAAGCCGTGGCTTCATGGTTTTGACGAGTAATTTCCTCTAAATTGTGCCTTACACCTTTTAAGGCATCGGAATTACAAGTATTGTATTTGTTTTCAGTTCAATAAAAACCTTTCCCGCTTCATCTTTTAAATCAACGGCCTGCCCAATCCCCAAATCTTCCCAGCCTGCTACCCCGCCAGGAAATTTTTGATGGAACTCCCCCATCTTTTGCTCAATGCTCTTGTCAAGTTGCCGGAGTACTTCTTTTTTCACCCATTCTTCAACCCCAATTCTTTCAATTTCAAAAATCATTTTGAACGGATCGACCACATTACTAAACAAAGTGCTTTTAAAAATATCACCTTTTTCCAGGGCCAAAAGTATTGATTGTTTTAGTTCCGCCACATTGTAAAAGGCTACCAATACATACCTGACACAATGCCGGAAATGATCGTCTGTAACAAATTCAACATACATGAAAGAACCTTTCAGGTTGATAAAAACGCATCTAAATAAAAAAATAAAATATTTATTTAATGGCAAATATAGCGTAATTTAAAACAATTACACAACACGAATAATAGCCTTGAAGAAAAACCTATCCAATAAAATCAAAGGGTTCATTCCGAAGACCTTCTATTCCGGTTTATCGATAAAGGAACAAGGTTTCCTAACACGAATGGCCGACGAGCACCGTTTCACCTTTCAGGAATTCCGTCAACTGACAGAATATGCCCGTGATCTGCAGATGTGGGGCGAAACCACGCTTGCCGATCTTTGGCCGGTGATACCGCCTGAACAGACCGCGAACAAAAAAACAATCCTGCCCCAAATCCATACCCGTATGCGGGAGATTAAATCCCAGGCAAAATCCTACGCCGGGGGTGGGCTTATCCGGCCCAAAAAACGTGAAAAAGGCAAAATCGTGCTGGAACACACCGAAAAGAATATCTTTGGCATGTGCCCCGTAGCCTCGGAAAAAACCGTCTGCTGCAATCTAAAAACCATCGATGCGGTGGAAAATTGCATCTTTGGATGCAGTTATTGCACCATCCAAACCTTTTACAAACACAGCACTGTTTTTGACGACAACCTGGCGGAAAGACTCAGCGCGATCAAACTGGATCCACAACGCCGCTACCACATCGGCACCGGGCAATCTTCGGATTCCCTGGCCTGGGGCAACAAAAACGGCAACCTGGATTCCTTGTGCAGCTTTGCACGGGAAAACCCGAACGTGATGCTGGAGTTCAAGACAAAATCCAATAACATCCGCTATTTTCTGGAGCATGACGTCCCGCCCAACGTGGTGTGCAGTTGGTCGCTAAACCCACAGGAAATCATCGACAACGAAGAGCATTTCACGGCAGGTCTGGATGAACGCATTCATGCGGCACGTCAGGTGGCAAACAAAGGCGTTAAAGTGGCCTTTCATTTCCATCCCATCATCTATTATGAAAACTGGAGGACCGCCTATCCGGAAATTGCAGATCGGTTGCAGGCCTTGTTTTCAGCGGAAGAAATTCTGTTTATTTCCTTTGGATCGGTCACCTTTATAAAACCGGTTCTAAAAAAAATCCGCGGTCTGGGATTTCCAACTAAAATCACCCAAATGGAGCTGGTCACCGATCCGCATGGCAAAATGACCTATCCCGATGCTGTCAAAGTTGAAAAATTTAACGTTATGTACAAGGCCTTCTCCAACTGGCACAATCGGGTCTTTTTTTACCTGTGTATGGAAAAAGCTACATTGTGGGAACAGAGTTTGGGTTATGTATATGTGACTAATGATGAATTTGAGCAAGCCATGCTCAGCCAGTGTTTTACAAAAATTTATCCAGTGCCCATCAGCGTTTGACGCCAGGTGAACAGATCCAATGGAGTGTAACAAATGATAAAAAAGATTGCCATCTATTGCGGCTCATCGAGTGGAACTAATAAAATATACCGGCAGAAGGCCCGTGATTTGGCTGCAGAGCTATTTAAGCGGGATATTGGCGTGGTCTTTGGTGGGGGCAAAGTAGGGCTGATGGGAGAAATTGCCGATGAATTGATAATGTTAGGCGGCGAGACCCACGGTGTTATCCCACGGCATCTTTTCGATAAGGAAGTGGCACATAGCAGCTTGAGCAAACTGAGCATCGTCGATTCCATGCACACGCGCAAGGCAATGATGGAGAACCTGGCCGATGGATTTATCGCCATGCCCGGCGGAATGGGCACTTTGGATGAAATAGCCGAAATTTTCACCTGGTCACAGCTCAAGTTACATCACAAGCCAATGGGTTTTTATAATGTGAACCACTACTTCGATCCTCTTTTTGATTTTTTTAAAAAGATGGCCGATGAAGGTTTTTTACACCCGGCGTACTTTGCAAACATCATTCAGGGTGATCAACCAGATACGCTTCTGGACCAGTTTCAAGGCTATCAGGCACCGGACATTGAAAAATGGTTAGATAACTAAATTACGCTCAGAACGGTGTTTATGACAATCACAATATTCCTCGTTTCCTATCTGTGGTAGCTAAATGTTAAGCCATGGTTTAATATTTATCAAATGGCGAGGAGTCAACACGTTTTTAAAACCGATTATTAACTTAAATCCGATCGGAGCATTACGCGCACGATGTGTTCGGCAAGTATCCCCTTTTTTTACAAGCAGTTTGTTAAAAATGAAGCGAATCAAAGTGATCGGTCTGCGGCTATTACCTGGGAATGTATTCCGATATCGTATCCAGATGCATGGCATTAATATCAAAGTTTTAGTTATCAAATATTTCATCGACAAGAAGAATCATACTGAAATGGCCAAAACAAAAAACAATTTCGACCCGTTAAACGATTTATACAAACGGATTGCCTCCAGCAGGTGGTATCAAAAGGTCAGGCACTCCAGGCTAAAACCGTTTATTGAAAAAATCATCCACCCCGATACGTCACCATATACCACGGCCATCAGTATGGCAACCGGAACATTTATCGGCATATTTATTCCCGTGGGTTTGCAACTGGCGGTAACAGTATTGGTCAGCCCAATAAAACATATAAACTTTTTAATCGCCTCGATTGCAACAATGATATCCAATCCTTTAACCGTTCTCCCTATCTATGCATTTGGGATCAAAGTCGGGACAATTCTTTTAGGACGTTCTTTTCCCTGGATATTGTTCAATAATTTTGTAAACCATCCGGCATTTAAAACACTGCTTTCCTTAGGAACGGAAGGTCTGTCTATTTTGATGGCGGGATTATTAGCGATGGCCATTCCAGCTAGCATCGTCGTATTTTTTGTCAGTCTGGCAATCACTAAAAAAATACGACTAAAAAAGGGAGTTGCAAATTAATTTCGGGTTCCGGGTAAGAGAAATCAACTCGGTGCATCCCAGGGCAAATGATCCAAATCCACATTGCCCCCGGTAATGATTATTCCCGTTTTTTTTCCGGCAAAAAGCTCTTTGTTAGCGAGAACCGCGGCAAACGGCGTTGCAGAAGATGTTTCGATAATTATTTTCATCCGCTCCCAAACCATGCGCGTCGCGGCAACAATTTGTTCATCGCTAACACGGAGGATATCATCAACATATTGCCGGATATAGGCAAAAGTACGTTCGCTTAATGCAGTGCGCAATCCATCCGCGATGGTTTTTGCAGGCAATTGTCCATGCAGGACACCGCTTGTGAAAGACCGCCAGGCGTCATCGGCCAGCTCCGGTTCAGCACCATACGTTTTTATCGAAGGATTGGTTTCCTTGGCAACAATGGCAGTGCCGCTCATACCGCCGCCGCCGCCGACCGGTGCCAGGATACAATCCAGGTCTGGTATCTCACGTATCAACTCCAGGGCCGCCGTACCAGCTCCGGCAATGACATTATCATTATCGTAAGGATGAATAAAAGCCGCCCCGGTTTTTGCAATTATCTTTTCAGTTTCGGCAATACGCGACGTTAAAGTCACGTCACTAAAAGTAATTTCAGCACCGTAATATCTCAGGGCTTTCTTTTTTATTTCCGGTGACATAGTTGGGGTCACCACATAACATTTACATCGCCGCCAGGCTGCCGCCTGGGCCAGTGCCGCGCCATGATTGCCGGATGAATGGGTAATCACCCCCCTGCAAACTTGCTCATCGGTCAGGTTAAACACCGCGTTTGAGGCGCCCCGTATTTTAAAAGAGCCGGTTTTTTGAAAGTTCTCACATTTAAAATATACCTTACCACCCACAAGCTGGTTTATGAAATTGTTTGTCAATACCTGAGTATGATGTACCTTGTCCCTCAAAAGCAGGGAAGCTTTTTCAATAGTTTTTATATTCATAATTTTATGTGTATTATATAATATCAATTTTGTGCTAAAATCTATTGTCTAAATTCGATATTCAAACAATATTATAATCAATCGTTGGGAATATACGATGATTATAAATTAAACTAAAAAGAATTATTATGTACAATATTTTGGTAATTGATGATCACCCGTTCACACTAAAAATTCTAAAACAGATTTTAGAGAAGCAAAAGTATGGGGTCGATCATTTTACAAATCCTCTTCAGGCCCTGAATTTTCTAAATCAATCGGGGACTAAAATCGACTTGATTATTTCGGATGTGATGATGGAACAAATGTCAGGTTTGGAATTATTGGCAAAAATAAAACAAAACCCAAAACTCTCATTCATCCCATTTATCGTCATTTCCGCTTCCATGGATACCGAGCTTCGTCAACAGGCTTTTCAACTTGGGGCCGTCGATTATATTGAAAAACCCATTCAATCCAATATTTTTATATCTAAAATAAATTCGTTGCTGTCAAACCTTGCCCTAACACATTTGAGCAAAAGCATTATCTTACAGGGTAATAAAGAAACATTAAAACCTGACGAAATATTGAGTTTTTGCCAGGCCGAAAGAGTCAATGGATTTGTATATATTTCCAATGGTATCATTGAATTAGAGTTTATATTTAAAAGCGGCCAGCCAGATATGCAGGAAAATTTATCCG
>CAYWBI010000174.1:0-7921 GCA_964456445.1 uncultured Calditrichaceae bacterium | reverse complement strand
GTGTCGGTGGGCGCCACGCTGGGAATGCTGGCGGGCGCATATTTTTTAGCATTGCCGGCGCCGTATCCCAAAATATTGTTCACGTTCATCGTGTCGGCATTCGGGTTGGCGCTGTTACTGTCGCATTGGAAGCTGAAGACACTTCCCCGGTCAGACATCCCAAACTGGAATAATCGCCATCGGTTTATGTTTGTTGCGGTCGGGATTTTGGGCGGAATTTTTTCGGCGAATACCGGGAACGGCGCGGATATGTTTGCCTTTATTTTGATGACATTGGCATTTGGCATCCACGAAAAGATTGGCACACCGACAACTGTTGTAATTATGGCTATCAATTCAATCGTCGGGTTTTTTATCTTTGGCGCTATGGTTCAACATGTAGGCATGGCGTGGAATTATTGGCTGGTGACCGTCCCCATCGTCGTTTTGGGAGCGCCATTGGGGGCGTATGTTGTTTCCATTGTCAAACGCCATCACCTTGTTGCTTTTTTACTGGGATTGATTCTCGTTGAATTGATTTCAACATTGCTGTTGGTTCCCTTTAACGGAACGATGATTGTTGTGTTGGGTATCGCGACGGTATTTTGTGCACTTTGGTTCACAGCGATGCTGATTTACCGGCGAAAACTGGGCGAAGAACCGTCATCGGCTTAAAAGCGAGCTTTTAGAAGGAGTGAGTTTAATGGCATATTTGTTACATCAGGCAATAGATAACGCCGCAGACCGATTTCCGGACAAAGAAGCCGTGCGCTTTTCCGGGCAGAGTCTATCGTACCAAGAATTGAAAGACCGCACCGATAATTTGGCGCGGGTTCTGATGGAACGGGGTGTCACTCGTGGCGACCGAGTGGGCATTTACGTGAAAAAGAGTTTGGAATCGATTGTGGCAATATACGGCATTCTGAAGGCGGGGGCAGCGTATGTGCCGCTTGACCCGTTTGCGCCCACGGCGCGGCTCAGTTACGTTATTCGCGATTGCGGCATTCGCTGGGTGGTGACCAAAGACGATATGCTTGAGTTTGTGCGCGAAATGATGGCGCAGGGCGCAGAACTGGCGCATATCATTGGGGTTGAAGCGCACGATGATGTGGCGGCATCAACCGTCTCATGGCAAGCGATATACAGCGCCCCCGCCGAACCGCTGCCCGACGTCGGCGTCATCGAGCAGGATTTGGCATATATTTTGTACACCTCCGGTTCCACCGGCGACCCCAAAGGAATTATGCACACCCATCGCAGTGGCTTGAGTTTTGCCCGGTGGGCGGCAGATACGTATGGATTGCGCCCCGAAGACCGGTTGAGCAACCATGCCCCTCTGCATTTTGACCTTTCGACATTTGATATTTTTGCATCGGCATTAGCCGGCGCGACAACGGTTGTCATTCCAGAAGCGTTAACCAAGTTCCCGGCAAGTCTGTCGCGGCTGATAGAAAGTGAAAAAATCACCGTGTGGTATTCTGTGCCGTTTGCGCTGATACAAATGCTGTTGCGGGGCGGCATTCAATCACGAGATTTCAGCGCATTGCGCTGGTTGCTTTTTGCCGGAGAGGTATTTCCCACCAAACATTTGCGCCAATTGATGGCGCAACTGCCCGATGTGAAATTTAGCAATTTGTACGGTCCGACGGAAACAAATGTCTGCACTTATTATCACGTGACACACTTGCCCGAATCGGACGAGCCAATTCCCATTGGGCGGGTGTGCGAAAATGCGGAGGCGTTGGTGGTAGACGGTGATGAGCAGCCTGTTGCGCCGGGCGAAGTTGGCGAGCTGCTGATTCGGGGTCCGCTGGTGATGCGGGGATATTGGGGACAACCGGAGAAAACCAAACGCGGCTTTTTCGCACGCAAAGTATTTTCTTTTTTTGAAGATATATTCTATCGCACCGGCGACTTGGTTGAGCAGTATCCCGATGGCAACTTTAAATATCTGGGACGGAAAGACCATCAAATTAAAACGCGCGGCTATCGGGTGGAATTGGGTGAAATTGAAACTGCGCTGGTGTCGTATGCGCTGGTTGAAGAAGCCGCCGTATACCCCATCCCGGACGGGCAGGGCAGTAATTTAATCGAAGCCGCGATTACCGCCAAAGACGGCGTGAGTATTTCGATAGAAGATTTGGAAGAGCACATTGCTAAACGCTTGCCATCGTATGCCATGCCGGTGCAAATTCTGGTTAAAGATAACTTTCCCCGCACATCTACCGGAAAAATCAATCGGCGAGACCTACAGGCACAAGCGTTGGCAGCAGCAAATGGCAGTTAAAAAAATAAACTTTTTAGCAAATGGAGGAAACGATGGACACGCAAGTAGTTTTAACGGCATACATTAAAAAAGAATTGATGAAAGGGCGCAACGCAGATATAAAACCAACCGATGACCTGCTCGGTTCGGGGGTAATCGATTCGTTGGGCGTGCTGCAAATGGTAGCGTTCATCGAGGAGCGGTTCAATTTTCAGGTTCCCGATGAAGATGTGGTGTATGAAAATTTCTTCAGTGTAGAAGCGCTGGCGAATTATTTGGCAAGCGCACAAAAGTAATCTTGGGGGCTGCTCGGAGAGTGGCGTGCTTCCGGTTTCACTCTCCGACAGCCTGCGAATTTTGGCATAACGTTCCAAACCCACCCCCGGACGCGATGATATGATTAGAAAATTGCTGGTACTCAATGGCATATCCATTTTAGGCGTGATTCTATTCCACTCGTCGGGATGGGGATTTGTAGCGATGTTCGTGTGGGTTTCGCGGTATTTGCCGGTTACGTCTCCTAACTTCGACCAAGTCGGCAGTGCATCGTACTATACGTTCCGCGTGATAGAGCAATTTATGGTTGTCAGTATTCCGGCGTTTTTATTTGTATCCGGTTTTTTCATTGCATTCGCTACCGGACGCAGTCATAAAACCGTTGGTTGGAACATCATCAGAGCACGCATAAAAAACTTGCTGATACCGTATCTGGTCTGGTCGGTGCTGGTTTTTGCGATAATGTTTGTAATTGAGGGAAGAAAACTTTCACCGACCGGTTATCTGCGATTGCTATTAACCGGAGGCGCGACACCGGCATATTATTACGTTATCCTTTTGGTGCAATTTTACCTAATTTCACCATTTTTAGTACCGCTGGCAAAAACTCGATGGGTCCTGCTGCTGATAGCGGCGCTGGCAATTCAACTCACGGTGCAGGTGTTGCAATATCCGGTTATTTTGGGGTTCGATGTGCCAATATGGTGGCAGCCCTTTGTTGATAAAGTGCCAAAATGGTTTTTCCCCGTGCGAATTTTCTGGTTTACGTTGGGCATTGTGGTGGGGTTTCATATAAAAGGGATAAAAGCATGGATTGCACGGTACAAATGGGTTTTGCTCGGCATTACCATTGTCACATTTGTGCTGGGCATTGTGGAATGGGAACTATATATCAAATGGTCGGGACATATCGGTATGAACCATCGGGAAACGTTACTGGATGATGTTTACAGTCTGGCGTTTATTTTGGCGTATCTGGCTTTTGAAAAAACAACCATACCGTATTCCAAACAACTAAGCGACCTCGGAACCAAATCGTTTGGCATCTATTTGGCACACGCGCCGATTATGGAATATATCGCCAGAATAATTTACCATATAGCGCCGTTGCTGCTGGCGTATCAAATTCTATTTCAACCAACCCTTATCGTGTTGGGATTGGGCATCCCCCTGCTGTTGATGATGGCGGTGGCAAAGTCGCCGGTGCGGCGATATTATCAATATATTTTTGGATAACAACATGTTGGCAAAACGTATTTATGTAAAAAGGAGAACAATATGATTGATGTAGCTATTATTGGTGGGGGCCCGGGAGGGTCTGCCTTGGGATGTTATCTGTCAAAAGCAGGAATCAGCAACGCTATTTTTGAAGGCGGGATGCATCCCCGGCCGCACGTCGGTGAATCGCTGGTTACATCCACCACGCGTGTGTTTGAGGATATTGGCTTTTTAGAAACGATGGAAGCTGAAGGCTTTGTAAGAAAATATGGGGCGGCATGGCACGCTCCCAACGGCAGAGAATTCTCAACTGAATTCCGCGAGTTTCCACAGCTGGGCATCAATCAGGAATACACATATCATGTGGAGCGCAGTCGATTTGATTTGTTGCTGTTGCAGCACGCCCGCGCTTTGGGAACAAAAGTATATCAGGGCACCCATATAAAAAAGGTGCTGTTTGAAGATGGACACGCCAGCGGCGTCCGGATGTCCATTGCTGGAGAAGAAATAGACATTCCCGCTAAAATGGTCGTTGATGCAAGCGGGCGTCACACTCTGTTGGGGAATCAACTAAAATTAAAAATTAAAGACCCGAATTTTAACCAATATGCGGTTCACGCTTGGTTTGAAGATTTTGACAGAGGTAATCTTCATTCAGCCGAGTTCATCCATATTTATTTTTTACCCGTTGAACGGGGCTGGGTATGGCGGATTCCAATTTCTGATACCATTACTTCCGTGGGAGTGGTAACGGAAAAAGAAACGTTTAAAGGCTCACGGTTGGACGTTGAGAAATACTTTTTCAAATATGCTAACACCAATGTGGGGTTAGCCAATGGGCTGAAGAATGCACGTCGCATTAACGATTTTGAAAGCGTAGGCGATTATAGTTATAGCATGAAGAAACTTGTCGGCGATAATTATATGTTAATTGGCGATGCGGCTCGGTTTGTAGACCCAATTTTCTCTTCGGGCATCAGTGTCGCTCTGTACAGCGCAAAATTTGCTGCTACGAGCATCATTCGCGCTTTTGAAACAAACGATTTTAGCGAAGCCGCCCTGCGTCCATATCAGGAAAGGTTAGCAAGCGGGTCAAAAATTTGGTACGAGTTTATTCGGTTGTATTACAAACTATTGCCACTTTTTACCCATTTTATTCAATCGAAAGAGCATCGTTTGGAAGTGTTGCAACTTTTGCAGGGCGAAGTTTTCGACCGTAAAGAGGTTCCCGTGTTGGACGCGATGCGGGCATACATCAAAAAGGTAGAAGAATCCGATTCACACATTTTCAAAGATCAATTAACGTCCATCCCGCTGGATTAACCCATACCGTTACAATGAGAACATAACATACTATGATTAGACGATTGCTTTACTTTAACGGGTTGGCGGCAATTGGAGCGGTATTGTATCACGCCACCGGCTGGGGATATACGGCTATGTTCTGGTGGACAGACCGCTACCGTGCCGTCGCTGTGCCCAATTTTGACCAATTTGGCAGTGTGTCCTACTTTGGATTGCGTGGCATTGAACAATTTGTTATCGCGGTGATACCCATTTTTCTGTTTGTGTCCGGATTTTTTATCGCCTTTGCAACCGGACGGAAGCGTCGCACGCTTGATTGGCATATTGTCGGAGCGCGGGTTAAAAATCTTGTAATCCCGTACCTTCTCTGGTCGGTCATTATCATTGCTGCCGCATATGGTATGGGGACGCGATATTCGGGCGGGGAATTATTGCGGATGCTTGCCCTCGGTGATACCGCACCGCCGTATTATTATGTGCCGTTGCTCATTCAACTTTACCTTCTTGCCCCATTTTTGGTTCCGCTGGCGAGAAGCAGGTGGAAATTGCTGTTGGCAGTCACGCTGATAATTCAACTGACAGCCATAAGTGTGCGCTATACCAACACTATCGGCGTTGATGTGCCGGCCCTGAAATACGTGGCATGGATGGCACGAAGCTGGTTTTTCCCGGGGCATCTTTTTTGGTTTTCCTTCGGTATTGTCGCCGGATTCCATCTGCCGGCATTGAAGCAGTGGGCGGCAAAAGCGCGATGGTGGATGCTCGGTGCAACGGTTATTTTGTTTTTTGCGGGCATGTTCGAATGGGAGACACTTTTGCAGTTATCGGGCAAAGAGTGGATTGCAAGTCAGGAAACAATTATTGATGGCGTTTACTCTATCGCGCTGTTACTGACATTTATCGGATTTGACAAAATCCGGTTGCCATCGCCAAAGAGAATTAGTGATATTGGCGTGAAATCGTTTGGCATTTATCTCATCCACTCACCGGTTTTGGAGTTTTCCAGCAGACTAATTTACCATTTTGTACCGTGGGTGCTGGCGTATCAAATTTTGTATCAACCGATATTGGTGATTTTGGGGCTGGCGGTCCCGCTATTATTGATGGCGGCAGTCAAAAAATCACCGGTACATCCTTTTTATCAATATATATTTGGGTAATTTAGCCTTATCGGAAGCAAAGAAAAGGCAAACAAATGAGCAGACGATTATTGTTCCTAAATGGTATGGGAATAATTGGGGTAGTGCTTCACCACGGCATCCATTGGGTATTGACCGGCATGTTTTGGTGGACAGACCGCTATCAACCGGCGTCTCCGATTCCAAATTTTGACCAAATTGGTAGCGTAAACTATTGGGTCATTCGTCTCATCGACCAAGTATTTTATATGGCTGTGCCCATCTTTTTGCTGGTGTCGGGCTTTTTTGCCGCCTATGCCATCGGACGCGGCAGCACCAAAACAAGTTGGCGTATTGTATTTAATCGAATAAAATTTTTGCTGTACCCGTATATCTTGTGGACTATTATAATTTTGGCGCTGCGAATGGTTCAGGGCGAGCGATTTTCACCGGGGCAGCTTGCGTCTATTTTTGTTTGGGGCAAGGTAACCGTTCCGTTTTATTACGTGCCGTTACTCATTCAACTGTATCTGTTATCACCATTTATCATTGCGCTGGCTCAAAGACGATGGAAATTACTGCTGGCAATTGCGATAATCGTTCAACTGCCGGTGGTGTCCGCCTATTATTATTCATTTTTCCAACTTGATATTCCCGGCATCCAAAAATTTATTCCAATGGCAAAGAGTGCATATTTGCTGAATACCGGTATTTGGTTTGTGTTGGGCGTTATTATGAAACTTCACTTATCCGGGTTTAAACGGCTATTGGCGCGGATAAACCGTTTTTTGCTGCCGTCTTTGATATTGGTGGGGGTGATTGCCCTGTTGGAATGGGCGTTGGTGCGCCAAATTTCGGGAAGAGAATGGATAGCGCCGAGTGTAACGTTTTTTGACAGAATTTTTGCCTTATTGTTTATTCTGACATACTTGTCGTTCCAGAATAAAAAACTGCCATATTCGCGACCGATTAGCACTCTCGGCAGTAAAACGTATGGCATTTATATGGCACATATGCCGGTATTGGATTTGTCGGCAAAGGCTGTATATCATGTCGCGCCGGGGTTGCTGGCATCCCCATTGTTGTTCTGGTTTGTTTTAACCACCATAGGGTTGAGTATTCCATTATTGTTAATGGCAGGCGTAAAGAGGTCTCCATTGCATAGGATTTATATTTACGTGTTTGGATAGCGGAGTTATTGAATAATTTACCCACTTTTTATATAGCGAGGTTTGTATGACTAAAATACTGGTAACCGGCGGCGCGGGTTTTATGGGGTCACACGTTACAGAAGAATTGTTAAAACGGGGAAACTCGGTGGTGGTGCTCGATGACCTGAGCGGCGGATTCACGGATAATGTCGCCAATGGTGCAAAATTTGTGCACGGCAGTATTACCGATGTTGACCTTGTCAATAATATATTCGCCGCAGAACAGTTCGATTATGTGTTCCATTTGGCGGCATACGCCGCAGAAGGATTGAGCCATTTTATCAAACGATTCAACTACACCAATAACTTAATCGGCAGTGTGAATTTAATCAATGCCGCCATAAACACAGATGTAAAATGCTTCGTTTTCACATCGTCCATTGCGGTGTATGGCACCAGCCCGGAATTGCCGATGACCGAAAAAACACTGCCGCACCCGGAAGACTCGTATGGCATTGCAAAATTTGCAGTTGAGCAGGAACTGGTCATTTCCAGAGAGATGTTCGGATTGGATTATGTTATTATCGGACCGCTTAATGTTTACGACT
>CAYWBI010000173.1:0-7974 GCA_964456445.1 uncultured Calditrichaceae bacterium | reverse complement strand
GGCCCGGCACAAATTGTCCTTTTTAATTTGACAACGTTGTTATCCTTTATTATAAATTTTCTTTCTATCGAAGTATTTACCAGATAAAACCCAGAAGAGCCTTATTTTTAAATGCGATCTGGCCGTCTTTCTATATGCGATTCTCAATTCCAGCTTATTAAATCGCAAAAATTTATCCGGCAATGCACAAGACCGCGAGAGAATGTGTTTGTATAAAAGATTTTTCCTTTTAGCTGTGAAATATGTAAATTTATAGCGAAACTAACCCATAATATCCATGCAAAATTATAAAAGGAAAAAATGAAAAAATATTTTTTAGCCCAAAGCATACTCATAATGTTTGCACTAATATTTTTCCAGTCCTGTAAAGGCACCCCCACAAAGACAGCGGTACCATCGATCAGCGCGGAACAGGTCAAGGCAGACATCGCCGCAAAAAAAGATTTTCTGTTATTGGATGTGCGCACACCGGAAGAATTTGACGGCCCGTTGGGACATATTCCCGGCGCCATCCAAATTCCCGTGCAACAGCTTGAAGAACGGATTGGTGAACTGGCCAAATACAAAGACAAGGATATCCGGGTGTATTGCCGTAGCGGTCACCGTAGTGTGCGCGGTACCAAAATACTGCTCAAACATGGTTACAAAGCCACCAATATGCTGGGCGGCATGAAGGCCTGGAACAAACTGGAGAATAAATGACCGAGCGCCTGGATCCAGGCCACATGGCCGGCATCCTGCAAACCGCACTGCAACAGGGCCGGATAGATGATGCGGACACGGCTGTTTTTTTTCATAATCTGGATTTCCTGCGGTCGCGCATCGAAACCATTCAAAATAATTTCGGCGGACATCTGTTCCAGGCAGTGGCCATTAAGGCTAACCCTTTACCCCGCTTGCTGGATTTTCTGCTTACTTGTGGCGTAGGCGCAGAAGCCGCAACCATGGGCGAAGTCTATCTTGCCGAAAAATGCGGTTATGCCCCGCAAAACATTCTTTTCGATTCTCCTGCAAAAACAAAGACCGAATTATCATACGCACTTAAAACCGGCATCCATATTAATGTGGACTCCTTTTCCGAACTCGGGCGTATTGCTGAGCTCCGCTCAAAACTAAAAAGTGACAGCAAAACAGGACTACGCGTAAATCCACAAATTGGCGATGGTTCCATTTCCATTACAAGCGTTGCCGGTCATTATTCCAAATTTGCCATCCCGCTTGATGAGTTTGCCTCTCAGCTTCGGGCGGTTTATGACAAATATCCCTGGCTTAATGGAATTCACGTCCATATTGGTTCACAGGGCTGTAACCTGGGGCAATTAAGCAGTGCGGTTCGCAAAACACTGGACTTTGCCCAAAGCCTGCCCCGTTCTTTGGACTGGATTGATATTGGCGGTGGTCTGCCCGTAACCTATCGGGAAGACGCCCCGACTTTTGGCGTGGAAAAATATGCGGCCGATTTGCGTGTAACCTGTCCGGAACTGTTTAACGGTCAATTTAAAATCCTAAGCGAATTTGGCCGTTATACCCATGCCAATGCGGGCTGGGCGGCATCCCGTGTGGAATATGTAAAAAAATACAGCGGGCACACAACCATTATAAACCACGTTGGCGCCGATTTACTGATGCGCAGGTGTTACCTCCCGGATGTGTGGCACCACGACATTTCCGTTTGCACAAGCAGCGGCGAGCTGAAAAAAGCGGCGGCAGAAGAAAAGGTCACCATTGCCGGTCCGCTTTGTTTTGGCGGCGACATCATTGCCCGTGATATTCTGTTGCCCGTTATTGAAGAAGGCGACTATCTATTGATCCACGATACGGGCGCCTATACCACCAGCATGGCCTCGCGGCATACCAGCAGACAACTTCCCATGGCCCTGGGCTATAGTGGCGCTCAGCCAACATTCCGTATCCTAAAAAAACGCGAATCGCTGGAGGATGTTTATCATTTTTGGGAATAAAACTCTAAAATAGTCTTATTTTAACATTGACATTATCTACTAAATCATTATGTTTTTATACGTTATAAAAACATAATGATTTAGTCAGTTTGATAATTTATAATTTTATCAGTTCTATAAAAAATGGGATTAATATGAAAAAGTTTCTTGTCTCAATATCTTTCACGATGCTAATAATTTTCCTTACCAGCTGTTCATCTAGTGTGGGCCCTGCAGAAAACTCTGGCAATGACCTTAGTATATTGAGCTATAGTAATAGTCAATACTCATTCTTTATTAAAGATAGTACTTCTTATCTTGAATATATTGCTGCAGGCAGATATCCTATCTGGTTAAAATCAAAATCCAGGATTGGCTATATCTCTGAATCAGGGTATGAATTTATTATTTTTGATTTTAAGACAAAAAATGTAGTGAAAAACTATAGTCTTGAAAATTATGGAAAGGTTGCCTTTGTCAGATATTCACCAATTCTAGAAAAATATTTATTCGTTACTTACGTTAACTCTTTGCCTTCCATTGCTGTTATGGATACTTCTGGTTTAATTAATACAATTTCACAATCATATGCCATTGCGAACCCTGCAACAAGTGGGAGTGATGACTGGATTTACTACCTGAATCGTAAAAACGGTGTTTATAATATTTATCGGATGAAATATGATGGCTCATCCGACATGCCCATAACAAATAGTGAAGTATTTACTTATGGCAATTTTTCGGTTAGCTATGATGGGAAGTATATAGTTGCCCCAAAACAAAATTTAGATATCGGCTATCATGCGATTTCTATCATTAACTTAACTTCAAATGAAGAAAGGCTAATAGATTTATCTTCTTTGAATATTTTAGGATATACATCTTTCTCAAAAGACAATAAGTATATTTACTTTATAGGTGGATATAATAGGGAAATATATCAAATAAATTTTGATGGGAGCCACTTAAAAAAAATAATCAGCTTTCCTGATGGGTTAAACCGTCCACTTCAATGGTAATTTTCAAAAAGTAAATTTTTCTTAAATATTTACTTTTATTCTTCGATTGCCTATATTGAGTCAAATAATTACTCAATATAGGCAATGATCCATTCACTGATTACATCAAAAACACGTATAAAGCTGCTCCTGCGCTTTTTTCTTAATCCGGATTCCAGTGGCTATCTGCGTCAATTGGCAACTGATTTTAACGAATCAACCAACAGTATCCGGGTGGAATTGAACAAACTATCCAAAGCGCATGTCATCGACATGACACATGAAGGTCGCAACAAGGTTTACCGGGCAAACCCCAGCCACCCCCTCTTTAACGAAATTCGTAATATAGTTTTAAAGTCAACAGGCATTGACAGAGTTATTGAAAATATAATCCATAAAATCGGCGATATAGAGCTTGCATTTATCCGGGGGGACTATGCAAAAGGAAATGATAGTGGACTGATTGATCTCGTACTGGTAGGTAATCAGCTCAATCAAACCGAACTGGAAAGGGTTCGACGCAAAACCGAAACACTAATTGATCGAAAGATTACAATTCTTGTACTTTCACAAAAAGAATATCTCAATTTAAAAAAACATCTTCAGCTAACGCCAGTCTTATTACTTTTTAAAGGGGATAAATGAAAATAGCCATGATATTGGATCAACAGTTTCCTTTAGACGAAAGGGTGGAAAAGGAGGCTTTGACACTTATTGAAAATGGGTTCGATGTTTCTTTACTTTGTTTTAATTTCGGCGGTAAGAAGCGCGACGAGCAATACAAAAAAATACAAATATCACGGGTGTATATGCCACGCTTTGTATTTAAAAAACTATCCGCACTCATATTAACCTGGCCTTTTTACCGCTGGTTTTGGAAATATCATATAAAAAAATTTGTCCAGCGGGAAAAGCCGGATGCATTGCACATCCACGATCTGCCCTTGTGTGGTATTGGAATAAAATTGAAAAATGTTTTTAATCTTCCGGTCGTAGCGGACATGCACGAAAATTACCCTGAGATGGTTACTGAAATGGCCTATGCCAATACCATTCCTGGAAAAGTGCTGATCAATAAAAAAAAATGGTTTGAAAAGGAAAAGGAATGGCTAAACCAGGTGGACAGGATTATTGTAGTGGTGCGCGAAATGCAAGATCGCCTGGAGGCAACGTTATCCGCTAAAAAGTCTTATAGTATAGTGCCCAATACCCTCAATATTACGACTTTTTCGGCAAGCCAAAAAGAAAGTTCTGAAAAAATGTCCGGGCTTAATGGGCGGTTTGTGATAACTTACTTTGGGGGGCTTGACAGTGTTCGGGGGATTGAGACGCTTATCGAGGCGGCCAACTTACTACGAAATAAAATAAAAACACTTAAAGTCCTAATCGTCGGCTCCGGCTCATTACTCGACACATATCGAAAAAAAAGCAACGAACAGGGACTAATGGATATCATACAGTTTGAAGGTTGGCAAGACCCCGCTTATCTGGGCACTTATATGAAATATACCACCTGTTGCATCATTCCTCATCTCAAATCGCCTCAAACCGATAATTCCAGCCCAAATAAATTATTTATTTATATGATGTTTAAAAAAGCAATCATTGCATCTAACTGCATGTCTGTGGAAAAAATAATAACCGATGCCAACTGTGGGCTTATATTTGAAAGTGGAAACGCCAAAGCGCTATCTGAAAAAATTTTACAACTTTACCACGACCCGGCCTTGTTAGACGCATTGGGAGAAAATGGTTATAATGCCCTTTTGGAAAAATATGAATGGGAAAAGACAAGCCTGCCGTTGGTTGAATTATATAAAAACTTAAAAGAAGAAATATTTAAATGAAAATAGCAACAGTCATTGGTGCCAGGCCCCAGTTTATTAAAGCGGCAACTATTAGCCGCGTTCTAAAGACCAAACCAGATATAAAGGAAGTAATCATTCATACAGGTCAGCACTATGATAAAAATATGTCCAAAGTATTCTTCTCGGAGCTGCATATCCCGCGACCGGGTTATAACCTTGAGGTCGGTTCCGGTCCTCATGGCAGACAAACCGGGCGGATGCTGGAGGGTCTTGAACACGTTTTGCAAGAGGAAAAACCGGATTTGGTATTGACCTATGGAGATACAAACTCTACGCTTGCCGCGGCCCTTGCCACAACTAAACTCCATCTGCCAACTGCGCATGTTGAGGCAGGTCTGCGTAGTTTCAACCGTCAAATGCCCGAAGAAATCAATCGAATTGTCACTGATCACATATCGGATTTTTTATTTGCGCCCACCAAAAACGCCATGAACCTTTTAGCGCAAGAGGGACTGAAGGGTAAAAGTTATTTTTCCGGTGATGTCATGTTCGATTCGATTCTTTTTTACCGCACTCTGGCAGAGCAGCAACAAGATAATTTTAAGAATATCCCCCAACATCTATATTACCTGGCCAGCATTCATCGGCCTGAAAACACTGACGACCCAAAACGTCTTCAAAATATATTTAGCGCCTTGTCTGAATTGGGGGAAACGGTCATATTGCCCCTTCACCCACGAACACTTGGCAAGTTAAAAGGAATACGCTACGGAAAAAACATACAAATTATTTCCCCAATCGGTTATCTGAATATGGTCGCGTTGGCTCAAAAGGCGGAAAAGATTATTACCGACAGCGGCGGTCTGCAAAAGGAAGCTTATTTTTTACAAAAACCCTGCATTACATTGCGTGACCAAACCGAATGGACTGAAACCATCGGTAATGACTGGAATTTTATCGTCGGCGCGGACAAGAAAAAAATCCTGGAAAAAGTTGACATACTGCCTACCGGTCCGCAGACAAAGGATTTTGGTGATGGCCATGCCGCAGAAAATATTATTAACACCATAACCAAACAATCCGTATAGGGGCCTTTTATGTGCGGGATTTCAGGTATTTTTCAAGTTGATGGTTCTTCCTCAATAAATAAGAATAATCTTTTAAAAATGACGCGCCTCATCCGACACCGTGGACCGGATGACGAAGGTTTTTTAATGATAAATTATAAAACAGGCGATTTACAGGCCTGTCATCATGATGAAACTATAGCGTCGGTAAAGAAACATACTACAAATTTAATGAATTCCGTTCCTGCCGGATTAGGATTTGGGTTCCGGCGCCTCTCTATTCTGGACCTTTCCGAAAAGGGTCATCAACCCATGGTCAGCGCAGATGGGCAATATGCTATTGTTTATAATGGCGAGGTCTATAATCATCAGGAACTGCGCCGGGAACTACAGGCGCTTGGACATCGCTTTATCAGCCGGACCGATACCGAAGTAATTTTATATGCCTATCGCCAATGGGGCACAGCCTGTTTGGAAAAATTTAACGGGATGTGGGCATTTGCCATTTGGGACAACCGTCAAAAAACCTTATTCTGTGCCCGTGACCGCTTTGGAATCAAGCCTCTTTATTATTTTTTTGACGGTCAACAATTCATCTTTGCATCCGAAATCAAGCAAATCCTGGCCTGCGGAATAGATAAGCCGGTCAATGAAGGAATGATTTACCGCAGCTTAAAAATCGGCTCTTTTCTTGTTTACAATGATGAAACGTTTTTTCAGAACATCAAAAGCTTACCGAACGGCCATTTCATGAAAGTCCGGGACGGCCGGCTTCATATCGAACGCTATTATGATTTGGACCCCTTAACATTTGAAACATCGTCACTAAGTCTGGAAGATGCAACCGGACAGTACCTAACCCTTTTCAGTGATTCCGTAAAAAAACGGCTTATGAGCGATGTTCGTGTCGGCAGTTGTTTAAGCGGTGGTTTGGATTCATCAGCGATTGTTGCCATTGCGACCCGTTCAATTGCTTCTGGCTTTCCCACTTTTTCAGCTTTCTACGATTTGGGGACGGAATATGATGAACGTAAATGGATTAGAATTGTCGGTGAACAATGCCGGGCCGATATGCATTTTGTTTCACCGGATCCCGGGCAAATGCTTGCCGATTTAAACTGGATAACTTTTGTCAATGATTTTCCCATAATGGGCCCCAGTCAAATTTCACAGCATTATGTTATGAAACTGGCGCGAACAAACGGAACAACCGTTTTACTGGACGGCCAGGGAAGCGATGAACTTACAGGCGGCTACAATCACGCGTTTTACCGATATTACGCAGATTTATTAAAGCAGGGAGAATTTAAATCCTTCTTCAAGCAATATCCCGATTACCTACACATTAACCAAAAAGGAAACCCTCTTTCGCGCATTGCTAAAACAATTTACACCCTTTTATTCAGGGAATCATCTATTTATAAACAGGAAGCAAAGCATTCACTGATAAATCCTCTTTCCAGTAATTTTAATGAAATCAGTACTTTTACCAATATCCGGGACCTGGGAACATCAAAGTTGTCAAATTTTCTCTATAACCTGTCGATGTCGGGCATGTTGCAAAGTTTATTGCATTTTGAAGACCGGAATTCTATGGCAGCTTCCATAGAAGCCCGCGTACCATTTTTAGATCATCGCCTGGTCGAGTTTGCCTTTACCCTACCATCAAAATATAAAATATATAAAAATTTTGGTAAATACATTCATCGGCAGGCCCTCAAAACAATTGTACCTTTGGAAATTGCCCAACGCAAAGATAAAGTCAATTTTCGCTCTCCAGCGGCTACATTCTGGCTAAAAAATGAGATGCGCCCATTTGTGGAAACTATGCTTTCATCAACAGACTTTAAAAACCGGAACATTTATAACCATAGGTTGATCCAGGATATCTATAAGAATTATTTAACCGGCGACAACCGCTACCATAATGTCATCTGGCGGATTGTCATGCTGGAAAAATGGTATAATCTTTTCGTGGATACAGATTCGTATCTCACTCTGAGATAATGCCGTTCCAATTATTTTCGGATAAACGGATTAAACTTTCTAAATTTTATATTTTCTGATGACCAAAAAATAATAATCGATCCATTTATAAGCAGGATGATAGAGTTTTTTTTGTGGCGAATATCCATTGTTGTTCATAAATTGAAGAGTTTTT
>CAYWBI010000172.1:0-8043 GCA_964456445.1 uncultured Calditrichaceae bacterium | reverse complement strand
ACAAGGCAACGGCCGCAAATCCGACAAAAAACCCCAGTGTTGCCCCTGCCAGCCCAAGATTTGGCGTCCCTTTTAATCCGTATTTTTCTTTTGACATAATTATTTCCATCTGCTCTTAATTTAGTTGTTTTTCGGTTGGGTAATGATCCACGGCCGTTGAGGGTCACGTAAGGTTTTGCGGTCCCAGTTCCACAGCACCCGTTGATACGGCCTCCATGTGTAATGCAGGGGCAGGACCAACACGTGCACCAATCTTGTAAAAGGGATCATAAACAGTATCACGAAGGCAAGGGATATGTGCAGTTGTATAATAAGCGGCATGGCAGACACGGCGCCTATGGATGGGGCCAGGGTAAATATTGACCACAAATACGGCGATAGAACCGCTGCAAACCATGAAGACCCCCAGGGGTATCCCAAGGCCACCCATACTCCTAAAACAATTTGGATAAAAATCACCAATTCAATTGCGACGTCCATTTTACTTGTAACGGCCCATATACGGACATTGGAGCTACGCCGATATAAAAGGAAAATCATTCCAACACATGCGCTTAATGCAAAAGCAAATGCGCTTACTTCAAGTATTAAAAGCCTTAGCGGTTGGCTGTTCCATGCTATAACCCCGTTGGGTATAAGGAAGGCTATCAGATGCCCACAAAACAAAAACAATAACCCTATGTGAAACGGAACGCTTCCCCAAAAAAGGTTTTTACCTTCCAAAAACTGTGAGGATAGGGATGAGTATTTGAATTTCGTTTTTTTATATCTGTAGATCGTCCCTATTAAAAATACGGTTATTGACAAATAGGGCAAAGCAATAAACAAAAAATTATAAAAATTTTGCATGGTATTGTCTTTTTTTGATTTAGTCTATTTTAATTTCATTAACGATTGAATCGGTAAAATTTGATTCAGTTTTTATTTTTTTCGTATTGAACAAGCCAAAATCTTTTTCAAGGATTTTTTGAATTGCTAAGAGCGGGAGTAAAAACATCCGCGCGCTATCCTCCGGCTGTTCGATAAGCGTTTTATATTTCCGGTTATAAACCTTGTTTTTTATGTTAATATTTTCGATATCAAATTCAGAAATGATTTTACCCAATGCCGGGAGGACAATTATGCCAACTAATTCATTTCTAAATTCCGAATCTTTTGTTATTGACAGCAGCCGCAGCAAATTGGCCAGGTTGTCGGCCAGCTCATTTCCACAGTCATTCCCGGCTTTAGCGTGTTCGCGGCTCAGGTTTACAAGTAGTTCCCCTCTTTTATAATCATCCCCAAAAAGGACATACCCAATATCAAGGGTAGTAACTGCCTGAATGGCAAAGGTCCTAAGGTAAAGTTCCTCTGTTTTTTCCGGCGAGGTCTTATCAATATAACTTTTAAATTGTGTAAGGACCGTCTGGGCCGACGGGTAAACTTGTTTTAAAAGGTTACAGGCATTTCCAACTTTTTGATGGTATCCGGGATATGGGAAGTCGATAAGATCGGCAAGAATATTATAGTGGTTCAGGTTATTATTGTTTAATCCCATCAAATTCCCCTTGTGGGTTTTTCATTGAACCCAAACCCTGTAGCCCCTTTGGCGTCACCTGTGTTTTCGAGCATTTCAATTGCCATCTCCCGGTGCGAGGCGGGGATAACAAAACGGTCGTCAAACTTGGCGAGGGAGGTTAAATAATAAATGGCCTGTGCTTCTTCCGCAGTTAACCCCGCTTCACTCAGGGCGGAAGTTGCTTTTTCCAAACCGATGTCGCCTACGGTTAAATGTCTTCGATGGATTCTGACAGCCATCATTTTTTTTAGAATATTGGCCACTTTTCCCGTATCTCCGGCGCTAAACAGATTTGCCATATACTGCAAGGGAAAACGGGCATTATCGATAGTCCCCCATAATTCCTTCGTGGAAGTATCATAGAGCCAATTGTCGTCCCATTTTTTAGCCATGGGGTCTAACTTGCTGTTTTGTTCTTCATTATTAACCGTGCTGAGCGAGGCCATGACCGGGAGAAGAGGTGGTACATAAAACAACATGGGCATGGTCCTGAATTCCGGGTGTAACGGCAAGCCCAATCCCCACTCTTTAACAAATTTATAAACGGGTGAGTTCTGCGCTGCATTTAGGGTGGAATCGGCAATGCCGTTTTTCTTTGCGGCACTGATTATTTCCGGATCATTGGGGTCTAATAAAATATCAAGTTGACTTTCAATAAGTTCACTTTCGTCCGCGCAGGCAACATTTTGAATTTTGTCCGCATCATACAACATAACGCCAAGATAGCGAATACGCCCAACGCAGGAATGCATGCATGCAGGGGCAATGCCCGCCTCAATCCGTGGATAGCACAAAATGCACTTTTCAGATTTTCCGGTGCCCCAATTATAATAGGTTTTTTTATAGGGACAGGCCGTAACGCACATTCGCCAGGCCCGGCAAACTTTTTGATTGATTAAAACAACACCGTCTTCTCCGCGTTTATAAATTGCGCCGGAAGGACAAGATGCAACACATGCGGGGTTCAAACAATGATTGCAAATTCGTGGCAGATAGAAAAAGGCCATTTGTTCCAACTGAAACATGGCCTCGCGTTCCGCGGGGGTCATATTCTTTAAGTTTGGGTCTTTGCGGGCATAGTCCGGCGTTCCGCTCAAATCATCGTCCCAGTTTGGCCCGGCCTTTACATCGATCGGTTTTCCCGTCACAAGAGACACCGGCCTTGCCGTGGGCTGATCATCCTGGGCAGACGATTCTATTAAATTTGAATATTTGTATGTCCAGGGTTCGTAGTAGTCATCCATAACAGGAAGATGGGGGTTGTGAAAAATATTTTTTAAGCCTTTAAATTTTCCGGTCCCTTTGAGGTTAATATATCCGTCTTTTATCTTTTTTTCCCATCCACCTTTATAAATGTCTTGATCTTCCCATTTTGTCGGATATCCGGTTCCGGGTTTTGTTTCAACATTATTCCACCACATGTATTCAGCGCCCTTTCTATCGGTCCAAATATTTTTACAGGCTACTGAGCAAGTATGGCATCCAATACATTTATCAAGGTGAAACAGCATCGATACTTGTGCTCTTACATCCATAATATTATCTTCTATTGGTTATTGATGTTTTGTTGTTATTTAATGGGTCCTTACAGTATCAAAATTAAAAGACAACCTTATCCATTTTCTTAATTACCACATGAGTGTCCCGGTTGGGAGCAGATGGCCCCCAATAATTAAAGCCGTATGTAAACTGTCCGTATCCACCGGCAAGAAAATTTGGTTTTAGGTGTGTACGTGTAAAACTATTGTTTCCACCGGCCCGTTTATTGCCCCTTACCTGGGATTTTGGTATCCCAACGGTTCTTTCGACGGCGTGATAAACGATTGTTACACCTTTTGGTATCCGGGTGCTCACAACGGCCCTTGCACAGTAAACGCCATGGTCGTTATACACTTCGACCCAGTCATTATCCTGAATATTTAATTCCCTGGCGTCTTCTTCATTTATCCAAACGGGTTCACAGCCACGCGATAGCGTGAGCATGCGATGATTGTCCCCATAGGTTGTATGGATATGCCATTTACCGTGCGGCGTTAAACAGTTGAATACCTTTGCCTTCCCTTCCTTAAGGGTTTCGCGTAAATCGCCATAAACCTCGGGCTTGGGCGAGGGTTTATAGGTTGGTAAATGTTCGCCAAAGGCAATATACATTTCATGATCTAAATACAGATGTTGTCTG
Organism: uncultured Calditrichaceae bacterium; assembly: GCA_964456445.1. Taxonomy (GTDB): domain Bacteria; phylum Calditrichota; class Calditrichia; order Calditrichales; family J004; genus CAYWBI01. The sequence continues at coordinate 4,306 of CAYWBI010000172.1, read as the reverse complement.
CCGGTCAGGGTCCTCCAGGGTACGAGTCTTTCTACATTGTAGGTGTAGGCAGAATAAGCCCGGCCATTGTTCATCAAACCGGACCAGACCGGGGAAGTGTTATATCGCCTCGGTTGGGCCTGTAACGTTTTATAATCCAGCCTCAGGCTCCGGTTGCCTTCCGCAAGGTCCGAAAGGACAAGACCTGTTTTCTTCTCAATGTTTTTATATGCCCTTACCGTTAATTCGCCATTAGTCAGTGATGAAAGTTTAAGAACGGCGTTTGCCGCCCATTCATCTTCTTTTAAAGACGGATACTTTTTACCGTCAATTATTTCAATATGGTTTTCAGGCGCCGAAAGCATGGCGTCGTATTCGTCTTCACAATTGTAATGATTGCCATGGGCCCCAAGTCCATTACTTCTCACTTTTTCGCCAAGAGCGATAAATTTATCGTATATTTTTGTGTAGTCCCTGTCAACAATGGCCAGTTTATGCATGGTTTTTCCGGGAACTGGGTCGCATTCCCCTTTATACCAATCCTGTACCTTCGGTTGTGATATCTCATCAACGCTGTCATGGCCAAGGGGTATGGAAACTACGTCCTTTTGTGGTTCGGACAGGTGCTTTTTGGCAAGTTCACTGGTGGCAAGGGCAATCGCTTCAAATATCTGCCAGTCGGTTTTGGCCTCCCATACAGGTGGGATTGCGGCGGAAAGCGGATGAATAAAGGAATGCATATCGGTGCTGTTTAGGTCGGCTTTTTCATACCATGAAGCGGCGGGCAACACAATATCTGAATATAAGGCCGAGGAATCCATCCGAAAGTTCAGGTCAACCACAAGGTCCATTTTCCCCTTGGGGGCTATATCATGCCAAACGACTTCTTCCGTCCTGGCATCATCAATATCCTTGGCAATGGCATTTGTATGCGTTCCAAGATAATGTTTAAGCAGATATTCATGGCCTTTCATGCTGCCGGAAATGGCATTCCCTCTCCAGATGTACCAGGTACGTGGATAATTTTCTTCTGCTTCCGGATCTGCAATGGAATATTTTAATTTCTTGGATTTTAATCTTTCAACAACATATTTTTTTATTTCTTCATCATTTTTTGCGCCATTTTTAATGGCCTCCTTACTTATTTCCAATGAATTCTCATTAAATTGCGGATAAAAGGGCATCCATCCCATTCTTACGGATTTAAATATTTTATCCGCATGATGACCTTGGGTCCATTCATTGTCGGGGGTTTTATCATACATTGAAAAATGACCGTCGTATCTGTATTGACAGGTATTGATGTAATGCCATATTGGCGTTTGTTGAAGGCGTACGGCATTTACCCAGTCTTTGGCGAAGGCGATTGTTCCCCAGGAATCTGCAGGGGCCAATTTTTCCTGACCAACATAATGGTTTAGCCCGCCACCGTTCTTGCCGACACAACCTGTCATCATTAAAGCCATAATGCCGGAACGGTATATCAAATTATTATGATACCAATGATTTATACCGGCGCCAATAATAATCATACATTTGCCTTCGGTTAGGAACGCCGTATTGGCCCATTCCCTTGCAAATTGAATAACCGACTTACCATTTATTCCGGTAAATATTTCCTGCCAGGCCGGGGTATAAGCGCTGTCTTTGTCATTATAATCTTTGGGGTAATCGCCTTCTAATCCACGGTCAACCCCATATTGCCCCATAATGATATCATACACGGTTGCCACAGCTGTTTTTTCTCCGTCAACCGTTTCAACATATTTTACAGGTACACCTCTTAGTCTCTTATTATCGAGACCGTACTCGGTAAACTCCACTTGCAAAATGTCCTCATTTTGATCAATAAGGGTGAGCAGCGGATCAAAAGACTGGTTATCGGTGCCATTCTCCATTTTCAGGTTCCAGTTACCGCCTTTTTTCTCCCAGCGATGGCCTACGCTTCCTTTGGGCACAACAAGTTTTCCGGTTTTTGTATCGATATTTAAAAATTTCCATTCGCCATTTTCAATCTCTTTATAAGCTGAAATTTCATTGGCACGAAGCAATTGACCGGGAAGGTAAACGCCATCTTTTTTAGCCAATTGTACAAGAAAGGGGGAATCGGTATATTTTTTTGCATAATCTAAAAAATAGGCGGTTTGTTTTTCATGATGGAATTCTTTGAGAATGACATGTGTTACCGCCATCCAAAAAGCTCCGTCGCTACCGGCATGCAATGGGATCCACTGATCGGCATATTTTGACACCTGATTAAAATCCGGTGAAAAGACAACAGCTTTCGTTCCGTTATGACGGGATTCCGCGAAAAAATGCGTATCAGGCGTACGGGTCATGTTCAGATTGGAACCCATAACCGCGATAAATTTAGAATTGTACCAATCAGCGCTTTCACATACATCGGTCTGCTCGCCCCAAATTTCCGGCGACGCATTCGGTAGATCACAATACCAATCATAAAAGCTTAAATTTACACCGCCAAAAAGCTGTAAAAATCGTCCTCCGGCGGCATAACTCAACATAGACATTGCCGGAATCGGGGAAAAACCGATCACACGGTCCGGGCCATATTTTTTGGCCGTGTATATATTGGAAGCGGCCATGATCTCAAGAACCTCATCCCAGGAAGCCCGTCTAAACCCACCCTTGCCCCTGGCTTTTTGGTACCGTGACCGTGACTCTTTGTTTTTTTGAAGATTTTCCCACGCTTTTAAAGAATCCCCCGTTTTCTCTTTTTCTGCACGATATAAATCGAGTAAAGCGCCGCGCACCAACGGATATTTTATACGCAGTGGACTGTACAGGTACCAGGAAAACGAAATTCCGCGCTGGCAACCGCGTGGCTCATAAGGTGGCAAACTGTTTTCCAAGGCGGGATAATCCAGTTGCTGGGTTTCCCAAACGACGATACCATCCTTAACATGGATTTGCCACGAGCATCCGCCGGTGCAGTTTACGCCATGGGTACTTCTTACAATTTTATCATGTTGAAATCTATTACGGTAAAACTCTTCCCATTGACGGGTTTCTGGTGAGACTAAATCTTGAATCCAACTCATAATATAATTCTCACTCGCTTAGTATTAATTTGATTTTATTTGTCGTTTAAAAATCTCACGATTAACACATTCTTTTTTCCTTTGCATCCAGATAAGGGCAAATATACCAAAAAGCACTACCAGGGCCCCCGTCCCGCTAAGGACAAAACTTTCACGGTAATTCACCGGATGCTGATTAACTGAATCAAGATCGGCCTGTTTCAAAAATGAAAACAAATAACGCTTTTCATCAGGCGTTAATTTTTTATTATTGAAAGCCGCCTTCATTACAGGAAAGGGCGGATTGGAAATAAGCGCATCGATACCGGCGGCGCTCAAACGGGAATAAGCTTTTGTCAAATCCTTTGCGAGTCTTCCCCCCCCAACTATTTTATCGTTGGTAACATGATGGCAGGAAAGACAGGCCGGTATGCCATTTTTAAAACGGTTTTCTCCCGTAAAATATTTTTTTCCAATTTTAAAGTCCACCTCCGATAGCTTCGGATCGGAACCTGCTTGGGCGGAGATGGAAGGGACGTTCGTAGCTGTTTGTGGCGCTGCCTGTCCCTTGTTTTTTCTGATATAAGACAAGACCTCAAGTATTTGGGTATTTGTCAATGGCTGGTCCGGCATAACAATTTTGTTAAATTGATTGAAAACCCTTACCGCTTCCGCATCACCGCTTTTTACAAGCGTTTGGGAAGATTTAATAAATTTGATCAACCAGTCCTTTTTTAGCCGATCCTGAACATTTGCCAAATCCGGTCCGACCAGTTTACCCTGCCCAATGGTATGGCAAGCACGGCACCTTGTTGAAAATGTAATTTCACCTAAATCCTGTGAGAAAGAATAAATTGGTATAATAAAAATGTACAGCATTAATGGCAGTAGAATTTTTGTAAGCCGAAAAACAATGCATTGACTTTTCATTCTATGCAATCCTTTAAATATTTTACATGCAAAAGAAGAGTAATTTGTCTTAAAACAATACATAAAAATACAATAAAATCAAAATATTTAAAATATGTCTTCTTATTTCAAGGTTCATGAAAATATTATTGTATATAAATAATTATATTCAAACTAGTTATATGTATCTGTTGTTTTTCATTAATATCGTTATAAACTTAAAATACATGAACTATCATTTTAAACTGAAATCGACTTTGGTAGTAAATCGGTAAAAACTACGTTGTAAAAAAGTTATGGAAACGGTTATATTTTTGTTTTGGGTTCTCTTGGTAAATCTATGGGTAAATAGTTGAAAAAAGAGCATCAATCTCCGA
>CAYWBI010000171.1:0-8061 GCA_964456445.1 uncultured Calditrichaceae bacterium | reverse complement strand
CCCAGAATTCTTTCCATTTCCTTTTCTTTAATACCTAATTTGATTCCTTTTCCTGTTATGAATTTTTTAACATCTTTCAGGATTAAGTATTTTTCATTTAAATCATTGGGGAATTTTGTTATTTGGAATTCATCAAATGCCCAGGATATACTACCGGGATGAAATATTAAAACTAGTAGTTCGCTGGTATCATAATTGGCAACATTAAGATGTGGAAATTTGACATCATCTACCTGCAAATATTTCTCAATATCATAGTGAATAATTTTTTGAACGGACAAAGTATCACATAAATAAATATTATTTACAGATATATCTGCCTTATCTGGAATTGTGCTCTGCGAATAAAGAATAGAGACCACACAAATAAATAATAAAATGGAATTGTACTTCAATTCAATATCCTCATACTTTATCAGTAAAGGCCGCTAACATGTAAGTAAATGGAACCATTCCGCATAACGTTATTTTAATTTTCATTTTTCAACAAACGCATCAGTTTGTTTTTTTTAAACTAAACCACGTCTATAATACGGAACCGTTCTGTATAATATCCCTGAATGTGTTGACGCATTTAGGCAGTAATTTTATAAGATAACACCACAATATAAGCACCAAAACCCATATTGTCTAAAATAAACAACCCAGCCCAAACCGCTCAAATATATATTTTTACACCGTCCCGCATGTGTATCAATTCAGTACAATGACCCGCCGGGTGGTTGTGCTCAAAAGCGCCCCGCGCGCGGCACGGATAAAATAGATGCCCGCCGCCACCCGCCGCCCAAAGGCGTTTTTCCGGTCCCACTGAAAAATATAATCATGCCCGTTGAAAATGCTCAACGGTGACAGCCGGCGCACCAGCCGCCCGTTGATATCATAGATGACCAGGGTCACTTCCTGCAAATCCCAGGAAGAGACATAGATGGTGGCGCTTTCGGAGACGGGGTTGGGGAAGGGCGCTTCGATGGTCACATCGGGGTGGTACACACCGTTGACGTTTTGCTGCACCTCTTTTAATATCCAGGCGTCCTTGTCAAAAACAACCCGTGTGGGACGCCCGTTCAGCATCAGTTTGTAGGATTGCGTTTTTTGATCGTTGTGTACCGTCAGCGTGGTATCCGGCCGCCCGCTAAATGAAAAGGTCAAATCGATGGGCATATCATAAATGGTTTGATCCTGTTTCTGTTCAATATGGACAAACACCGCAACTTTGCCCGCCGTGGCCGGTGCTTCCTTATCGATGCTCCAGTCATAGGCATAACGGGGATAAAAGGGGATGTTCAGCCACTGGATAAAAAAATTGTCCAGGTTCAGCCCGGAAGCCTGTTCGCAAACATGTTTAAAATCCGCCGTTCGTACGGAGCTATAGCGCAGCGGACCAGTCATGTAGGTTTTCAGGGCCTTAAAAAAAACGCTGTCACCCATTACATGGCGCAGCATGTGCAATACCCAGCCGCCCTTATGATACACGATCCGGGCAAAAATATTGCTCACGTTGCTGGTGTCGTTAACGGTGATGGTACCGTCGTCAAAAAAGAGTTTGGTGGCCATGTAATCATGCAGCGATTGCGGGCCCGGGGCGTTGCCGTTAAATCCCACCTGTTCCGCGTACAATCCTTCGGTATAGGTGGCAAAACCCTCGTTTAGCCAGATATCACTCCAGGAGGCGCAGGTAATGGCGTCGCCAAACCACTGGTGCCCAAGCTCATGTACATATAGATAACGGGCCGAATTGCTAACCGGCCCAACGCTGGTCAGGGTTTGATGCTCCATGCCGCCGCCCCAGCCAAATTGGGCCAATCCATATTTTTCATCTAAAAAAGGATAGGGCCCAAAGAGTTCTGATAGAGTTTTGAGCTGTAATTTTGTTTCTGTTACAAGAAAGGGAATGACATCCGACCGGGAAGGATAGACATAAAAATCCAGCAGCATATCCGTTCCGCTGACATCGTTAAAAACATCCTGCTGATGGGCATAAGGTCCAATGGCAAGCGAAATTAAATACGTCGTTATAGGGTGGTTTTCATGCCAGAAGAAAGTCGTCGTGCCATCCCCGTTATCGGTTTGTGCGCGCAGGGTACCGTTGGATGCGGCCAACTGTCCGCTTGGAACGGTGATGTTAATATCCGCCGAATCGGCTTTGTCTGCCGGGGTATCTTTGCAAGGCCACCAATATTTAGCGCCAAAGGGCTCGCTCAGCGTCCAGATATGCCGCAGCGTGTCGTCCATTGTATCGTACTGTAAATCGCCGCCGGTGGGCAGCCCGTGGTAATAAATGACCACTTCAACGATTTCATCCTTGGCGAAAGTCCGGTTCAGGGAAATATCCAGGTTGGTGCCGCTGTGGCTAAAACCGCTTACCGTTCCGTTGATGGAATCGATTTGCATGGCCTCGTCGAGATCCAGCGCCAGCATGTTAAGATTTTCAACCCGGCTGGAAAAACGGCCGGTCACTTTGCCGTAAATGATGTTGGGGTCATAGCGCAAGTCCAGATCGAGTCGGTAATAGCGGGCGTCAATTTGGGTTTGGGCGGGGCGCACGGCTTCGGCTGTTTGCCGTGCCAAAAATCGTGGATTGGGGCGCTGTGTTTTGTTTTCGCTGGTATGCGGGGATTGGCCCCAAAGCAGACAGGCCGTTAAAAGAAGGATGTGAAGGATAGACCGTTGTATTTTCATATAGAGCCCTTGGATATTTATTTGAACGCTCAATCTATTGTGGCCAGCGATTCTTCCAGCTTTTGTTTCTCATACATATCGTAATAGTAATCCTTTATTGCGAGCAATTCATCATGTGTTCCGCTTTCCACAATTTCCCCCTGATCAATTACAATAATTTTATCGGCGTTTTTTATCGATGAAATACGATGGGAAACCCATAAACAGGTTTTATCTTGCATTACCGAACGCAGATTATTGAGAATTGCCTCCTCTGTAAGGGTGTCAACAGCAGAGAGGGAATCGTCTAGCAGAAGGATTTCAGGGTTTTTTAAAACTGCCCGCGCAATAGAGAGCCGCTGTTTTTGACCACCCGAGATATTTATACCGCGTTCCCCGAGAAGTGTATCATATCCTTTTGGCATATCCAAAATACTCTCATGGATAAAGGCCACCCGGGCGGCCTGTTCAATTTCTTCCATTGTGGCATCCGGGCGCCCAAAGGCAATATTATTGCGGATGGTATCCGAAAAAAGAAACGAATCCTGTGGAATATAACCCAATTTTTGACGCAACCCGGAGATTGGCAAAGTACGAATATCGTGACTGCCGATAAATAAGCTATCCTGTTGTGGATTAAATTCACGTGACAAAAGATGCATCAGGGTAGTTTTGCCGGCCCCTGTCCGACCGACTACGGCAACTATTTGCCCCTCGGGTATTACGAAATCAATATTTTTTAAAACCGGCGTTTTTGTTCCCGGGTAACTGAATGTCAGGTTTTTAAACCGGATCGAGCTGGTCTTGAAATCCGTTGCGCCGATGGTATGCCATCCGTCGCCATCGGGTTGCGAATTAAATAAATATGATAGACGTTTATGTGCCGCCGTTCCCTGCAGGAAAATACCCATAACCCAACCCAGCGCTATAGATGGCCAGATCAGCATCCCCATATACATGGTAAAAGCCACAAAATCGCCGAGGGATATTGTTCCGTCCATGATAAGACGTCCGCCAAACAGCAGAACAAGCGCCGATCCGATCCCTACGATAAGCATCATGGATGGCTGAAAACCAGCCTGTGCACGCACATGTGCCATGTTTTTTTGGATATACTCTTCGTTTAGTTCATTAAAGGCCTGCTGTTCCCTTGCCTCGAGTACATACGATTTAACAACCCGGATACCAGCCAGGTTTTCCTGGGCCTTGGCGCTAATTTTGGCGAATTGCACCTGAACAGCCAGATACCTTTTATGAATAACCGCGCCCAATCGATTGACCACTACCGCCATAATGGGTACGGGTAAAAGAATGATCAAAGTCATAAGCGAATTAATGGAAAGCATCATTGCGGTCACAAAGACGAATGAGGTCAGCAGGTTTACAGTGTACATCAGACCGGGGCCCAAAACCGCGCGTATGGCGTTCAGATCATTTGTCAGGCGGGACATCAGGTCGCCGGTCGGATTGGATTGAAAGAAGGTCCGGTCTAAGCTCTGCAATTTATGGAACAGATCGTTGCGTAAATCATTTTCGATAAGACGTGAAACTACGATAACCGTACGGCGCATTAAAAAACGGAAAAAACCGCTTAGAATGGTAAAAAGCACGATCAGCCCCACCAGTCCGAACAGGGTGTTTATCTGCACATCTTCCTGCAGATAGTTGATGGCATTCTTTACCGCAATTGGCGGTAAAATGCCTGCTAAATTGGAACCCGCTACAAAGATAAAGCCCCATAAAAGTTTTTTTCGGTAACGCAGCATATACGGACGCAACCATTGCATCATTTTTATGATGGTGTTCTCTCCTCTTCGATAAATATTTTATGGATCATGTGCAATTCAAAAGTGCCATCAGCTTAAACAAATTTTATATATCGAGCCAAACTAAAATGAGGGAACGGTTTTTTTAACATATAAGAAGTGTATCCCGGCCATGTATCGTCCGGGTTTGGAACATTGGACGGTGGCGCTATAGCTCCATTGGTTTGCCCTTTTAGCGGAAAACTAAAGAAACGTTTTTTTAAAGGGATTGTTTCTAAAATTTTGAATCGGGAATTATGGCATTTGGGTAATTCCGAAACAATCGTTCTTTTTGAAAATATAATTTATCAATTACCAAAATATAAATAAAATTTTCTTATGCTGGTGCATCATGCAGTTCCCTAATTAAAAATCACGATTCCCTGCTTGTTGCTTATTTAGCGGTGTAAAGGAGCCACAAAGCTTAACGATAAATAATCCTGAAACTTTTTTGGCGGACTGTTTCCATTTTACTACTTCAAAAGTAACAGTTCAGCTGTGTCAAAAGTTTATTCGAATCAATGATAATTATAGATATTTAACTGCAAAGCCGCAAAGAAAATCATAAAATAAACTTAGCGTTTTAGCGACTTGGCGGTAAAAAAAGAAATCTAAAAAGTTGGCGACAAATATTGAAGTCATAATTTAGAGCACAAGGCGTCATTGAGCTGAATAGTAACCTTCAAAAAGAAAAAGGGCGCAAGGATTAAAATCCAGCGCCCCCTTACACTTAAATAGAAACCAATTATGCTTCTTTCATTTTTTTACGTGTATATGCCGCGACCGTTCCGGCGAGGAATAATAATCCTACCAGGTTTGGAAAGGCCATCAATGCGTTGCCGATATTGCCTAAGTTCCAGACGATATTCAGGTATTCCAGACTTTTACCGGCGATGGGGGTGATAATTGCCCCGATGAACAAAAACGCAATAAACGTATAACGGAATGGCAATATTACCTTATTACCGCCGAGAAACTCAATACATTTTTCTCCATAGTAAGACCAGCCGATGAGTGTTGTATATCCGAAGATAAAGGATGAAATTGCAATTATGGTTCCGCCAAGGCCATAAGGGATAACCGTATCAAAAGCCTGTTGGGTAACCAGGATGCTGGTAATGTTGCCTTCAACGCCGGCACCGCGCCATGCTTGTGTAAGGGTGTAGGCGCCGGTAAGGACAATCGTCAGGGTTGTCATGGTATTAACCAGGATGGTATCGATAAACACACCGGTCATGGCGATCAGCCCGTTTTTATACGGTTCTTCCGATGCAGAGGCCCCCTGTGCAATGGCGGCGGAGCCCAAACCTGCTTCATTTGAAAGTAAGCCGCGGCTCACCCCGTTTTGGATGGCAATTCCCACACTTGCACCGATAAGCGGTTGCAAGCCAAATGCCGATCCAAAGATCACGCCATAAGCTGCGGGTATCTGGTCATATTCAGAAAAAATAACCCAGAGAGAAAAGAAGACATAAAATATAATCATGGCCGGAACAAGCTTTTCGGAAACGGCGCCGATTTTTTTTATTCCCCCGATGATAACCATTCCAACGAGAATGGCAATCAGCGCGCCAATGATATAATAATAATATGCAGGCGCTTGCTGGGACGCTGTTGCACCATTTACCATTCCATTGATGCTGTTCGCCAGCGAGGCGGTCATGGAGTTGGATTGGGCCATATTACCGGTACCGATCAGACAGGCGATAACGCCAAAAACAGCAAAGGCGCCTCCAAGGATTTTCCCAAGATGTTTATTTTTTAAACCGTTTTTCACATAATACATCGGCCCCCCGGCCATGGTGCCGTTTGGGGCAACTTCCCGGTAGCGGACGCCAAGAAATCCTTCGGCATATTTTGTGGCCATACCAAACAAACCGGCAATCCACATATAAACCGGCGCCCCCGGCCCGCCTAAAGCAATCGCCGTGGCTACACCTGCAATATTTCCGTTGCCCACGGTAGCCGCAAGGGCAGTCATCAGAGCTGCAAAAGGAGAAATATCCCCGTGACCTTCATTTTTCCTTGATTCTTTTGAAAAAATCAGTTTTATTGAATACCATAATTTTGTGAACTGAATACCACGGGTATATATCGTTAACACAATTCCCGTAATCAATAACAGACCAATCATAATTGGTCCCCACATGATGCTGTCTAAGCGGGAAGTAACATCGAGTAGTTGATCAAAAAAACCCATTCGGTAGCCCTTTTCTTGTGTGTAATTTTACAGAAATAATTAATTCGTCAGTTTTTCCACGGTCATTTTCTGATTTACAGATCGTTAAAATGCGCCAAAAATATGTAACAATACGATAAAGATTACCACGGGTATGATAAACTTTATCATAACAATCCATACGCCACGGCTTTTTTCAAAGCCAATATCCCCTGTTTGAATCTCGTCCGCCGCAAGAACGGCCCCCCATTTCCAGGCGACAAAAATTGAGAGCAGGATAGCGCCTACACCAAGCGCCACGTCGCCAAAAACAAAACTCATCTGACTTAAAAAATCAGCGCCGTTTGAAAGCGACGAGGGTATAAGCCCAAAACTTGTAAAGAAGTCTGAGGCCCCTTGTGATAACGCGGAAGGGATGCCAATGATAAATGCCAAAGCAGAAACAATCCAGACAACTTTTGGACGGGAAAGTTTAAACTCATCGATCATATAGGAAACCGGCACTTCGAGCAATGAAATGGTAGATGTGAGAGCGGCAACCGCCAGCAATACAAAGAATACCGCGCCAAAGATTGTTCCACCGGGCATTTGAGCGAAAAGTTTTGGTAATACCACAAAAACAAGCAATGGACCGGCTGCGGGGTCTTCGCCCATGGAAAACAGCGCGGGAAAAATTATCAGGCCCGCCATGATGGCGATCAGCGTATCAAAAATGGCAACGGCAATGCCCGATGTAACAAGATTTTCCTGCTTACCGATATAGCTCCCATACGTGATCATCGTCCCCATACCGAGGCTGAGGGAAAAGAAGGCCTGGCCAAGTGCGGCAAGCAGGGTCCGGCCGGTGATTTTTGAGAAATCGGGATAGAGGTAAAATTTTAACCCCGCCGAAGCGCCATCCAGGGTAAGCGCATAGATAATCAAGGCCAGCAACAGGACAAAAAATATGGGCATCAAAATTTTCGACCATTTTTCGATACCCTCCGAGACGCCTTTTAAGACGATCGCCGCCGTGAGTAAAATAAAAAAGAGAAATAGCGGCAAAACAATGATTGGATCGGCAATCACGGTTGTAAACCCACCCGGATCATTGATCAGCATCTTGTAAATGTAGAGAACCGTCCAGCCGGCGATAACCGCATAAAAAGACAAGATGCCAACACCTGTGGCCACGCCAAGATAGCCGCCGATTTTCCACAAGGATTTTGGCGCCAGTTTTTCGATTGCCCCCACCGGGTTTTTAGATGTGGCACGCCCCAGTGCAAGCTCGGCAAACATATAGGGCAAGCCAATGGCAAACACGAATATGATATACACAAAAACAAAGGCGCCACCGCCGTTTTCACCGGTGATATACGGAAAACGCCATATATTGCCCAGCCCAATTGCCGACCCGGCCGCCGCCATAATAAAACCAAT
>CAYWBI010000170.1:0-8089 GCA_964456445.1 uncultured Calditrichaceae bacterium | reverse complement strand
TATAACAAAGAATACCATATTTGCAAGTTCATCCTTAGTATTTAAACCGGTTTAACAGAGTCCTGATTAACTTTTGTGACATTTGTCATAAATTAGGGCTTTTGTAACTTCTATTACAGCTTTGACCCTATAAAAAGTATTCATCGCCCCATATCTTCTGTTATAAGAGAGACGCCAAGCCCCGCATGGTCAGTTTTAACGCCGCCGATATTATTGAAGAAGACTGGGAACAGCCCCATGATGTATCCATGCCCCATAGGGGGCGGCGTGATTATCGCATCCACACCGGCCGATTAGGCGGTAGTGGTTTACCAATGACGATGTACCCGATAGGGGCCGGCTTTGGCAAATACCCCGAAAGCGGACGGGATTTAAAATATACAACAGGGAAATCGTTCTGGCCGGACATTGGATAAAACACTTGCTGCATTTCGGGTTTATCTATAAAGCCAAGGCAAAAGCCTTTTGGCATTTAATTCCCGAATAAGCAGCCCTTATCATTATAAATTAAAAAACATTAAAAACGGAGGTCCCAATGGTTAAAAGAAATTCTTACGGACAAAACTACTATCCACCCGTTCCCACAAAATTAACCGCTTGGTCACGGGTCAGCTTTTTATGGCAGCTGTGGCGTTTCGCCATCCTGAACATAAAAATGCTGCGCATGGTGCGCAAACACTAACCGTAAGGCTGCCTTTAACCGGGCAGCCTTTTTTTGTTCAAACAGGCATGGAGCGCTACCTGGTTTTTACCCTAAAAAAACCATTTTTTTCCTTGACATTCAAAGGGGGGGGTATTAGATTAACCGTTACAACAATTCAATAAAAATTTTTCCCATACAGCGCGGTTTGAGGGGGCCGGCTGTTTGATGGAGGTGTGACCGTGTTACCTGAATTTTTTTATCCCCCTTAGCCCGCATTTTATCCTGCTCTTTTTACAAAACAATAAAAGTCTATTTCTTAGCTAATTAAATCCGGATAAATATATGAAAAATTACATTGTATTATTGATGTTTTTACAATTGTTTTTGTGGGGTTGTCACCAATCCACAGGTAACGATAATGGCCCGACAGATCCCAGGGACTATAAATGGACGGAATATGTGCTTACACAGCCCAACTCTGAATTGACAATGTTTTCTGTTTGGGGAGAATCTTCAAAAGATTTATATACTGCAGGGGATATTAATGGTTTGGATAATGTCATCTATCATTTTGACGGTCAAAAATGGGAGTGGATCGATCTAAGGTCAAACGGTTCAATCGGCTCTATATTTGGATTTTCAAGAGATAATATTTATGCGGCCAGCGCTTTTGCCTTTCCTGAAGATAGGGGTATTATATTTCATTACGACGGCGCCCGTTGGACGGATTTAAAGTTAAAAATCGGCACGTTGTTTGGCGGAACCGGTATTGCCCCCGATGACATGTGGTTTGGCGGGGCTTATGGAACGCTCTTCCATTTTGACGGCGACTTGGTCAGGGACTATACCATGGCCGACAGCTTGGGGTTTTACAGTTTCGCGGGTTTTGCCACCGATGATGTCTATGCCGTTGCCTATGGCGGTAAAAATGGCATACAGGTGAATTATTTTATGCAGTGGGACGGTGTTTCCTGGAAAATGTTGGAAAAAGACCTGGATGACAGGTCTGTATTTGGCGTGTATATAAAACGTATAGGTGAAAACGTCTATTCGGTAAATAATGGCCTGGTCAGTAAATATAACCGGAAAGAACACAAATGGGCCGTTATCCATGCCAGTGTCGGTTATAGCCTTTATGGCATCGACGGCAGCAGTGAAGACAATATTTTTGCCGTTGGCACAGGGAATACCGTTTTGCATTATAACGGCACGGACTGGTTTGAGTATAAAAACCTGGTCAGCGACAATGTTGAGTTTGGCAGGGTTTGGACCGATGGCCGGGAAGTTTTTGCCGTGGGCAGAAGGGATGGGGATACACATATTTTACGTGGAAAATAAATTTTAAGAAAGGGGATATTATGCGTTTTTTTAGTCTATTTCTAATTCTTGTTTTATGGGGTATGGTCATGGCTGGGAACCATTATGACGCCTACCCGGAAAGTTCGTTACCTTTTAGTCATACCCATGATCATAGTATTTGTTATGGGTATGCCATGGCGCGTGCATTGGGCAAAACAACAGGCGATGTTTTTTGCCCGCCTGAGATTACCTATGTTACCAATGGCATCGATGAAAGTCTTTTTCCGTATGTGGACGATCCTACGCTACAAAATATTAAGGTAGGCGATATTGTTGTTTTTGGTCAAATTAGGTCACAAAACAAAGGGCATGCGGCATTTGTGGTTTATGTGCCAAATCCTCTGGCAATAAATGACATACGGGTTGATCAGGTGCCTAACGAATATGGAGCGGAGCAAAAAGATGTACGGCTCGAAACGGTTATTTATAGCCAGGGACAGCCGGTTGGCTACCATATAGGACACCATGGCCTTAAAGCCGCGGTTACATTTAGGAATAGTTTTTTGGCCGGTATTTTACATGTGGATAAAAATAAATTCGGCGATTGGATTACCCGAAATCATGGTGACTGGGTCTATTTTGGTACGGTTTCGGCACCCGATCTGAATAAAGGCAGCAGTGGAAATATTGAAATAGAGGCCATTGACCACCAGATGAGCAATGGATATAAACGAAAATTCCGCCGTTGGGAAAAAGATTATCAGATTAGAGATTTAACAATATCAAATCCGGGCACAATTACCGTATCGGGTTCAAAAACCTATACGGCCTATTTTGTAAAAGAATTTAATGTAACGCTTCAAAATGATTTTGGCAGCGGTCAGATTGCATTAAATGATACAAATCATTCAGCTCCACATTCGCAAATTATTTTTGAAGACCATAAAAATATTTCCGTGAAAGCCATCAATCAACAGGTGTCGGGGGGCAAAACCTATTATTTTAAAAAATGGCAAGACGGGACATCTGCTAATCCAAAAACGTTTACAATAAATGCACATCAAACAATAACGGCCCATTTCGATTATGTACAAATATCCGGCCCGACGTTGCTTGACTATAATGAATCCGGTACGTTTACCACAACTGCCACTGTTGGAAATGGTATTTATTCAAATTATAAATGGTGGTGGCGAAATGACGGTGATAATAGCCCAATTGCCAATCCCAATGGAATAACACCCATGGCGCCATCCATTGGATATTGGAATGCACTCCCTGCTTTCGATGGTCATTCATCCATAACGCTATCAAGGCAGGCAAACTTTTCATTGAAATGTGAAGTAACAACAACTTTGGGAAACACCTTTACGGATGAACATTCTGTTGCCGTATTTAGTGGCATTATTCCTTTCGGCGCAAATGGTTCTTTTGAAGCTGGTTTGGAAAATATGTTGCCGAAATCCTTTAAACTGGACGCCAACTACCCCAATCCTTTTAACCCCGTTACCACCATCCGTTACGCCCTGCCGGAGGCCAGCGCTGTTGTTCTGGATGTTTACAGCCTGAGCGGCCAAAAGGTGGTCCGTCTGCAAAACGGTGTGCAACAGGCCGGGAACCACGCGGCCCTTTTCGACGGCGCCAATCTGGCCAGCGGCATTTACCTGTACCGTTTTAGCGCCCTGGGCCAAAAAAGCGGCAAACGCTTTAACGCCGTCAAACGCATGCTGCTCATAAAATAAAAACCTGCCTTTTTTTGAGTCACTCCCACAAAGAAGGGCTCGCCAAAGACAGGTTTTAAAATCAGGCCCGGCAACCGCCGGGCCTTTTGGTATAAAATCCTTTCCGGGTGAATACAAGGTGTAAAAGATGCTCCTGGTACCCGGTACAAGATTTTTTCTATTTCACCAGCATCATCCGGCGAAAACGTGTAAATCCGGGCGCCGATAAACGATAAATATAAACACCGGATGGCATTGCAAGCCCGGAATTGCTGCGACCGCTCCAACGCAGAGTATAATGCCCCGGTGTAAGAACGCCATCTAACAGGACGGCTATTCTTTTGCCGACGATATCGTAAATTTCAAGCTTAACATGTGGGTTTTTATCACCAGTACGGGCAATCTCAAAAGGAATAACCGTAGATGTGTTGAACGGGTTGGGATAGTTGGCTTTTAAACTAAAACGCTGCGGTACGGTCATTGAAGTCCGTAGAACACCCGGGGCCTCTTCGAGTGCCGCGCTTACCGGTCCGTGTTCCGTGCGGCCCCCACTATAATCCACGTCCACAATCTTATACCAATACCTATTGCCCATAACAGCGGAATAATCTTTATAAGCATAATCATGACGATAAGAAGCGCTTCCGGCGCCACGCAATGCCGCAACCTCAGAATATCCGGCTATACGCCGATAACCATCATCACGATTTTCTGACCTAAGGACAATAAAACCAAGATTATCATTCTCGGATTCCGTGGTCCAGGTCAGGTCAATATAACCATTTGCAGCGTCCGCATTCAGGGAAACAAGTTCCACTGCCAGCGAATTGTCCACCGTGCCAAACGGATCAACCCCTCCATTTACGTTTTGACCAAAATAATGTGCAAAGGTTTGGTTGCCGCCCCCGGTATTGGTATTGGATGACGGGGCGTTTGCATAAACAGCCCCGGTATTACCGTTACCGGCAGGATCATTGATATATGAAAGAAAATAAACCGACGAGGGTTTGCCATTGCCGTTGGTGATGGTGTTCCATGGGATCACGGCTTCGATGTCATTGGTTGTAGCAGAAGCCGAAACGGTAAGCGCACCGGATGTGCCCCCACTCCAGGTTCCGGTTGTATTGGTACGGTACTCGTTATAAGCGTCCTGAACGTTTACAAAGAAATTACCACTAAAAGGCAGGGTTGCCGTGATATTTCCATAATTGAAGGTCGATATACTGCCTGCCCCATCTGTCGGAACAGGTTGTGGGTCTGTATCGATCCAGATAATATGCTGCTGCCCCTTGATGCCGCCAACCCAACCAACATACAGGTTGTTATTATCCCAGGTCAGGTAAAAATCCGCCCCGCCAGTACTCGTTGCCCGCGTTTCATCACTTTCCCACGAGCCGCCATTTGTACCCGTGGCCGCACCGTTCTGACCCTGAACCGTGCCATCAATATTTACGCTGCGCGTTTGTGTGGATGTTGTGGTGGCAAACACCGGCGGCACAAAAAATAAAAATATGCTTAATACGATAAATAATTTCTGTAACATAGACAACTCCATAGCTGTATCGTTTCTTCGAAAAAGACAGAGAAATACGAATTGATTTTAGTAAACGGGAAAACAGTATCTGCACAATTTGATCGCGTTGAATATACGTGCGCGGACAATAAATATCCAATATAGGAGAAAAAAATAAACGATAATTTACATTTTTACAGCCGCCTGGCCTAACAATGATTGTGCCCGGGCGCTACTTGTTTAAATTAACTGTAAAAATTCAATACAAGGAGTAACATAAAAATCACCATAATTATTACGATGTATAATGGTAAAACGTAGAAGAGGCACAATTAAAATAAAGGCGGCGCTTCTTAAACTGAAGGATAATATATTACGGGTTATCACCAAAAGATGATGCTTAATAAAAACACACACTGTGTTTAAGCAGATGGCCCTTGTCATAGATAAATTTTGCCGAGAAAAAACGGTCTTGCCGCAACCATTCCAGGAAAATCCGGTCGCCGTCCCAAAGATTCAGCTTATTCAACGCGTCGGTGGCCACCCATTGTAAATCGCCTTCGGGCGAGTCTTCTGTCAGCTCACCATTAAAATTATCGGCGATAAAAACAAAGACGTACCAATCGTCCAGATCATCGAAGGCCGGGAAGGTAATGACGCCTTTTAGAATTGGGGAGCGGATGATCAGGCCGCTTTCTTCGAACACTTCACGGATCACACATTCTTCCGGTGACTCGCCGGGATCAATCTTACCGCCAAGACCGTTCCATTTCCCTTCATGCATATCATTTTCTTTTTTATTACGGTGCACCATCAACGTATGCGTAGCAGTTTGCACATAGCATAAGGTTGCGAGTTTCATTTGATTTCCTGTTTATTGATTTGTTCAGGGCGCACAAGCAAATCTAATCTAAATTAAAAAAATAACTGTCTTTCGCGCTCCCCTGTTTAAAACCTAACTTGCGAATATAGGCAAGATGTGTGGGGTTTTGGGTTGAAATATGTAACTTACGGTAACCGGCAGACTTAAATATATCCATGCGTTTGTTGTACACATAGAGCGCATTTTTAGAATCACGATAATCCGGCGTCACATAATCCAGGGCAATATCCAACAATCCATCTTCCCTGTGTTCACCGATAAACAAGCCCACCGGCACCATATTCCGCATGATAAAAAACATAAATGGCGCTGTAATCTCATCCAACATGAAATCAGGAAAATATCTGCCGATATCCTCCCGATAAAAATTGAGAAAGCGGATTAAAAAAGCATCGCTTTTGTCCGCGATGGATAAAATCTCAAAATAATCCTGCTGATGATAAATTTGAATTAGATAGTAGGCGTCGGCAAGGGCAATAAATCCGTTCAATACAAAAACGGGATATGCGCCGATTAAAAATCCATAAATAACAAAGGCAATGGCGCCAACCAAATTTAACCAACGTAATTTGACAATCGATTTCATCATCAGGGAAACAGCGACAATCACCGAACCGAAATAACCAAAAAGTTCCAACCCGCTCATTCCAAACATATTGCCCGCCTTATACGTTAAATAAAAAATGCATCACATCACCATCGGCCACTACATACTCTTTTCCCTCGGTGCGCAGTACGCCATTTTCCCTGCATTTTGCCTCGCTGCCGTATGTGATGTAATCATTATATGCGATCACTTCTGCGCGGATAAAGCCCCGTTCAAAATCATTATGGATGACCGCCGCTGCCTTTGGCGCCTTCCAGCCTTTATGGATGGTCCAGGCACGGACCTCCGGCTCACCCGCCGTAAAATAACTTTGCAGTCCCAACAACTTAAAACCTTCGCGGATTACCTGCTCCATCCCGCTTTGGGTTACGCCATACGATTCCATAAACTCCCGTTGCTCATCTTCTTCCAGTCCACCCAATTCCTGTTCCACCTGAGCAGAAACTTTTACATAGGCGCTGCCCTGTTTTTGTGCATAACCGGCAACACGTTTTACAAAATCATTGTCCTCCGCCAGCCCGTCTTCATCCACGTTGGCACAATAGATCACCGGCTTTGCGGAAAGCAGACCCGGATCACGGTACAACGGCAGGACATTTTCATTGTCTTTATTTTCAAAGCTGCGGGCCAGGTTGCCCTCGGAGAGATGTTCCAGCAATTTATGCCCTTCGTCAACCACCGCGACAAGGGATTTATCCACCCGGCTTTGTTTTTTTAGCCGTTCCACCTTGCGTTCCAGCATTTGAATATCGGCCAGGATCAACTCGGTTTCGATGGTTTCAATATCACGCAGGGGGTTTACCTCACCGTCCACATGAACGATATCTCCGTTTTCAAAACAACGCACCACATGTAAAATAGCCGCGGTTTGACGGATGTTCTCCAGAAATTTATTCCCCAGGCCTTCGCCCTGGCTGGCCCCTTTAACCAATCCGGCAATGTCCACAAAATCAACCGTGGAATGAATGATTTTTTTGGGGTGAACCAGATCCGCCAGTTTTTCCAGACGCTCATCCGGAACCGGCACGATGGCCTTATTGGGTTCAATCGTACAAAAAGGATAGTTGGCCGACTCCGCATTCTGGGTTTTGGTCAGCGCATTAAACAAAGTTGACTTGCCCACATTGGGCAAACCGACAATACCGATTTCCATAAATCTCCATATAGTGGTTGTTAAAATTTCAGGAAATAAAGTTAGTAAATTACGGGATAGGAACCAATGCAGAACCCCCTGTGTCTGTATTTTCTTGTCCTGTTTTCGGGGATTGTGTACCGGAGGACTTTTATTTATCGTCTGGATGTAAATATCGATTATTTTTCGGTTAAGTAAATAAACATAAAAAAACAGTTTTTCCGAACACAGCAAGAGCGAAGCTATTATGTTAAAAAGTTAATGAAATAAAAGGGCCCCCTTCTTACTTTA
>CAYWBI010000169.1:0-8095 GCA_964456445.1 uncultured Calditrichaceae bacterium | reverse complement strand
TTTCACAAATGAAATGTATTTGCAAAATGGGAAAGTTATTTAATCGACGATACTAAGTGGAATAATATTTTTTATATCGGTTTGTTTTTATTCGCTTAAAAAATATAAAGAAGCTAATTATGCAATGTTAATGGCGATATGCTTATCGCTTCAATAAAAAACATGTTCTTTGACAATTTCTCAGGTACAAAAAAAGGCGCCGTCTAAAAGGCGGCGCCGAGGCAAAAAAAAAGGGATTAGGCAGGCGGCCAGAAGGTTTTTCTGCAGTATTCGCATTTGCGTTCTTGGATGTGATCGAAGCCAGGATCACCTTTTTTGCGCTTGGTGACTTGCACCCCCCATCTGCCACAGTGTGGGCAGCGGGATGCATAGCCGTGATCGCGCAGGAGCTCAGCTTGCTCCAGAAGAGGAGCCAGGAGCTTATGCACGGGACCGCGTGGCGTGGCTTTGTTGTTTACCCAGCGGGAAATGGTTGTTACGGTGGTGCCCAAATCGGCGGCGAGTTGGGCGTGAGTGAATTCGAGTTGGGCGAGGATGAGTTTGATCTGATCTGATCTGATTTTTTGCATGATTCAATTCCTTTCTCAGTCCATTTTCTCTTTTAGCTTTAATTCTGGAACATCGGCAGAAGGTTCAAAGATTTCAGGAATATTATTGTCGCTTAAAATGTAATTCTGCGATTTTCCTTTTTCGCTTAATGAATGCACAAGAAGACCGTTCATTTTATTTCCTTTCTTTGCAGTGCCCGCCTTCCGGTTATTTATCTTTGCTGCAAGAATGAATGTTAAATTAATCTGTTAAATCTGCTGTATGCCAATTTTTAGTAATATAAGCAATACAGTAGTTAATCGCATCAGACTCCCTTGTTGTAAATTGTCCACGCGCAAGCTGCGAACGTCTACAAGCAGCGCCTGCGAGGTTTTTTAAATATTGTTCGCGTGTCTCATAATCTGCGCGCTGGATTTCATTTACGACATTGTCACAATGCCTGCGCAGACTGCGTCGCTGATTATTACTTAAATTAGGCATGTTTTTCCTCCGTTTGGTTTATTGTATTTTGTGTTTACACTTGTCAACACACACTACAATATGTATGCCAAACTATTTTGTGCCTGAGTGATTGTAGAATATTTCCAATGTGCCGTATAATACGGCACATTGGAAATGTCGAAAAATAAGAAGTAAGGTAAAACAATAGTTTATTATACTGCAAAATGCGGCAAATGGATTTAAAGGCTAATTGTTGTATTTTGCAGCATTTTTTTTCGGAAACACGAACTATATGATGGGAAAACGAGATAAAAAAGGGCGATTCCAGCCGGGTGTAAGCGGGAATCCGAGCGGACGGACAAAGGCTGGGAAAGTTCCGCAGCAAGACAGCCCGGTGGCGGATACGCGAGAAGTGCTGGAAGAAATAGAAAAGAGCGCGACGGAACTAATAGCGCACAGCAAATATTCTGTGCTAGAGCGCAGCCTGCGAATGGCGGAAAAAAACGAAAAGTTAATGGCGTTATGGACGGAATTTTACTTGCGTCAGGAAATGCAAAAAAATACAAAGCCGCCGCAAGCCCCGCGGGACAGGCGGCAGATCGAGCTTGATTTATATGCAACATTGTCCGCAGCCGGTATAAAAGCAGAAATGCCGGCGCCAGGGAATGGCGGAAACCGGTTCATCCCTGCCCCGGAGCCTGGGGACGAAACCCCAAAAACGCAGGGCTAAGCAGGAAAAAACAGGAAGATCGAAAAATGCGCAGCGGACAGGCTGTGCATAATTAACGTTATGTTAACATGCGGCTGGGCAAAGGGTTACTGAGGCGCCCAGACCGCAAATTTGTTGCGCTCGGCTCATTATTACGTGACCGGTTGGCAAAGGTCTGTGAGTGCGATAAAAAAGGGTTACTTGCCAGAGAGGAGAAGGGTTACTTGCCGATTTATGAATATGAGTGCAATGACTGCAGAAAAATTTTTGAAGAATTTGTGAAAATGAATCATCAGGGAAGGGCGGTATGTCCTCATTGTGGCTCCCCGGCGAGGAGGGTGTTTGTTAGCCCGAGCAATGTGAATATGAGTGGCTGGAAGGGGATGCAGGAATTAATGCGCAAGGATGCGATGGGCGAGATCGATATTCCGGAAAAAGATTATCCTTATGATTATGAAAAAAACAAGGGCCGCTTTTAATGGATATGGGTTACATAAAACTTTTTCGGAAATTGACGCAAAAGGAATTTTACAAACAGAAACCTTTTGATGCGGCGCATGCATGGATTGATCTCATTTTTTTGATGAATAGCCAGAAGGCTTCTATTAAATATGATGAGAATAAGCTGGAGCTTTTGCCCGGACAACACCTGACTTCTATTGTAAAGCTTGCCGAGAGGTGGGGATGGAGCCGGAATAAGGTAAAAAAACAGTTCCGCGAATGGGAAGATGATGGGCAGGTTTTTGTTCGGTTTTTGGACAGCAAAGGGACAGTCTTAACTTTGCCCAATTATGAGAGTTACAACGACAAGAGGGCAGGAAAAGGACAGGCAAAAGGGCAGGAAAAGGACACAAACAATATTATATATAATATATATAGTACTGACGTACCTGATGATATTAAAATAAAAAGACCGATGAGTGATTGGCAGGTTGATGTGTCTGCTGTGATGAGGAGATTGAGGCGTATTAACAAGCTGGAAAAAGGAGAAGCGAAACTGGCTGCGCTTCTTATTAAGCAGCATGGATTTATTTTGACTGTTGCAAAGCTTGAGCAGATTGAATCTTCTGATGTGGTTTTTAAAAATGCAAAACACGCCCGCGCTTATATCATTGCTACATTGAAAAAGAGCAGTGTTGGCAATTCCGCCGGCGGCGGCGCGGTACCTTTTTGGAAAAAGGCTGTGGATGATTTTGATTTTGAAAAAACGATGCCTGATATAGAGGAATTTTTGACGAGGAATTGATTGTGGGTGCAAACATTTTATGTAAGGTGCGCAATGACAAAAACAGAGGGAGCAATTCTTGGATGTCTTGTCGGGTTTAGCGGCGAGGATAATGTTAGTATTGATGTTCTTGAGGAGAAGGATTTTTCCTCCTCGATTGCGAGGCGTGCTTTTAAGATTATAAAAGAAGTTTCCGATGCACATGATGATGGGGAGGTAGATATTGTATTAATTAGCGATTATTTAAACAGGAAGGCGCAGCAGGATAGTGAAAATGGAATTGAAAGGAATGAAGATGACGAGATAAACTCATTATTTTTTATCAACTTGTTAGAGTTGGTGCCGAGTGCAGCTAATTTTTTGATTTATGTTGATGAGATAAAGAATGCGCGGCGAAGTGTAAAATTAAAGAAAATATTAAAAACTTCTCTTGATGAGGTGAATGGCAATGCCGGTAAGAATGTAAAAGTTATTGAAAAGCTTGAGGAGAATATACAAGGGCTTTATGCCGGGACAGGAGATTATGACCATGGTTCTTTGATAAATGATGTTATTGATGAGACCGAAGCACGGTGCAAAAATGGTATTGACATGCCGACCGGGTTTAGGGCTTTTGATGCTGTTTGGGGGGGATTTTTTAAGCAGGATCTTCATGTTATTGCGGCAGATTCCGGGCATTTTAAGACGACATTGACAATAAATTTGCTTGAAAAACTTTTGAAGGATGGGAAAAAGGTTTTATGGTTTGATGCCGAATTGGGGGCGAAAAAGTTGATGCGGCATTTTATTTCGATTTATGGGGGAATAGAAACATGGAGAGCAAAAAAGGGGGTGATGAATGAAGAAAGCTGGAAGGTTTTTATAGAATCGAGTGCAAAAGTGGCTGATTTGCCTTTGATTGTTTTGTCTGATATTTATGAACTGGGAGCAATGCGAGTTGAGATATTGAAACATGCGCCGGATATTGTGGTCATAGATCATTTGCAGGCGATGGATTTTCCGCAGAGCGAGAGTTTTTGGACATTTCACAATGGGATTAAGATGTTGAAACGGATGACGATTCAGATGGATGTGGCGATGGTTGCGCTTTCCCAGGTGACGCGGGACAAGGCGGAGCAGCGAAGCATGAGGCCGCCGACGCTGCAGAATTTGTTTGGCAGTGCCGCGATAAAGCAGTTGGCTGATGTTATTACAATGCTGCATTGGCCTTATAAGGATATGATTAACAGCGGCATTTTTAAGGAAAATATTGATAAAAATGAGCTTAAAATTTACCACATGAAGATGCGCGAGGATGGGAATGCCAATGCTTCGATGGTTATAAATGCGGAAAAGGGGAGGGTTTTTGATGTTGAGCGAAAGTATAAGGAAAAGCAGGTTGACGCTTTTTGATTGATGGTTTACAATTCATGGGGGGAAATATAAATTAAATAATGAAAGGAGCTTTGGGATGGTGATAAAAGCTTTGACGTTAGGAGATGTTGATTCCGGCAATTTGGTTATTGATTTTGAACAAGCGATCAATCGGATGCGGGAAGCTGTGATCAGACATTTTCAGGAAAATGACGATTCCAAACTGGCCAAAGGAAGCATAACTGTAAAAATGGATATTTCGCAGCATTCGGATTATACGGAATATTGTGTTATTTCCTATCAGATTGCTGAAAAAATGCCAGCAAGACCAAAAGGTGGGAATACCTTGGTGAATAAACAGGCGGAGTGTCTTTTTCAAAATCAGAACAGCGGGATTATTAAGAATCCGAAACAAATTGATGTAAATCTGGGAGAAAGTAATGAATAAAGAAGAAAAGAGTATTTTTGATGGTTATCAGGATGGTGAACATCGCATTCTGGGCGTTGTGCGGCAGATGCTTGGCGATGAGCCGATTCATTCTTTGGAGATTATTAAAAGGCATCCTGATCCGGCGCCGATGATTCCAATCGGACCTTTGGAAGTGAATTTGTATGATACGGAAAGTTTTGTTAATTTTTGTAAAAGGTATGGCAATAAAGATACGAGCCGTATTTTTTATGATGATGAATACGTTAAAATAATTCTCAATGCATTTGACGAGCAGGCGCAAGAAGGAAGATATGATGTTGCGTGGCTAAATTTCAGATTTTCGCCAGAATTTGAGCAATGGGATTCTATAGTAAATAGAGCAGACTGCTATAGCCAGAAGGATATCATTGAATTTTTGCGGCGAAATATGGATGACATTTTAAACGGCGAAGAAGTTTTACTGAGTTATGAACATCTTAAAACCTGCATTCATGTTGAAATTGATTCCAGTCTTTCGAGCAAGGATGGGCGTGTGCTTGGCGTCAAGTTTACCAGCAAGACTGATAATAAGATTAATCCCGGGAAATTGATTGTTTTGTTTCAGATAAATATTCCTGTTTTACAAAATGATATTGAGGCCAGGCCTTTTACAATCCAAGTAGATTTGCAGGAACCGGAAAGCGACAAGGATCAAGCCACATTTTTGTTAAGAAGCAGAACATTTATCAAAGCGCAGCAACTTGCCATTGCCGATGAAGTGGAAAAAATAAAGCATTCCTTAAAGGAATGGGATATTTTTTATGGAATACAGCATAGCGGGTGTTAAAGCTAATGCCGCCCGGAAGTTAGAAATTTATTTTAGTCTTCTGGGCGGAGTATTTTATTTTTTTTAAGGAATGAGATTAATGGTAAAAAGTGAAAATAGAAATTCTTTAATAAAAGAGATTAGAAAACTTTTGGATAAGGCAATTTTGTTTTCAATGATTGTGAAAAGAAAAACACAGGAGGATATGGCTGACAGCAGAATGAGTTGCAATTTAGCAAGGCACGTCTGTAATATTCTATTTAATGATTAGCTTTTAAAATGGGAGATGAAAAAATGAGTTTAAATGAGCAACCGCTTGTTATATGCGATTTTGAACAAACATGTTATGCTTGTCCATCCCAGTGGGAAGGGACGTTGGAAGATGGCAGAATGATATATATTCGTTTTCGCTGGGGATATTTGAGCATAAAAGAAAGTGACAATAAAACTGATGACGTAATGGATGCGGTTGGCGGAAGGGAAATATATGGCGAACAATTAAGCGATAGATTAGATGGAGTTTTGGGGAATGAGGAATTAATTGAGAAGACGAAACATATTTTGACTTATCCATAAAGCATATAAAATAGATTTATGCTGATAGCTAAAAAAATAAAGGATTGAGATTGAAGAAGCCGAGGTGGTTGAAAATTGGGGAGCGGGAGATTGGGCAGACGGAGATTAGCGGTGAGGTGGATAATGAGCGGATTTTGGAATATTTTGAGGCGGCGAGGGATATTGCGAATGCTCATGATGAGATTGCCTGGTGCAGTGCTTTTGTGAATTGGGTGATGGCTGAGAGCGGTTTTAGAGGGACAAAGAGTTTGCTGGCGCGGGACTGGTTGAAATGGGGGCGAAAGGTGGAGAAGCGTTTTGGGGCGATTGTGGTTTTGCGGCGCGGTGCGGATGTGACGAAGGGGCATGTGGGTTTTTATGTTGGCGACGGTCGGCAGAGAAACAGCGGAAGAAAGTATATTAAAATTTTGGGTGGAAATCAGCGGAATATGGTACGGGTGAGTGAATATTTAGAGGACAGGGTTTTGGGATATCGCTGGCCAATTGCTGCGGAGAATTTGACGGCGGGCGGGAATGTGCGAATGAAGGAGACGGCGGAAAAGTTGATTAAAAAGTTGCCGGATGTGAAGCCGATTACTAATCCTTTACCGTGGTATCGGAAGCATGGTTTGAAGCGCGCTTTAGGAATGACGCTTACGTTTGCTACAGCGATTTTGACAATTATTCCGCATACGCATTCTATTGGTTTGGCTTTGGGAGTTATTGGCGTGCCAACGCTGGCGGGCGGTTTTTATGATGCAAGGAGAAAAAAGCAGAAGGCAATTAACCAGGATGATAATGTGTTGCGTTCTGTTTTAAAAATAATTGTGCAGTTACTTAAATATATTGAAAGGAGATAGGATGGCTTTAGAAACTTCTGAAATGATGAAGGATGTCGGTCAGTTGATTATCGACCTGGGCAAAGCGGTTCGTGTGAATTCCGACGGCGGCAAGAAAATAACGACATCGGAGTGGATGACCGTGGGTGTGAAGTTTGCCCAGGCTGTTGGTGCTGATTTTGTGGATGAGGATGACGAGTAATCGATGATCGATGTTCTTACACAGAAGAAGCTTGCTGAATTGGCAGAGGAGTATGAATCGATAAAACGGATGTATCCCTGGCAGTGGTTTACTCCTCTGCCGAAGCAGGCTGAGTTTCAGCGGTATGTTGGAAGCAAGTTTCAGGTTGTTTTGTTTCAGGGTGGGAATTGGACAGGCAAGACGATTACCGGTGCGAATACGGCGCTGCAGTTGGCTTTTACCGGCGGGGTTCGGGTTGGCAGTGATTTTTTTTCGGTTTGTGATGTGCCGAATATGGGACGGATTGCTACGGAGAAGGAGCTGGTGGAAAAGGATGTTATACGGCATTTGAAAAAGCAGTTGGGGCCGGGAACGTATAATACTGAAAAGAAGGGGCGGCCCTTTGAAACGCAATGGTATGTGGAGAATGGCAGTGAGTTTGATATTTTGACTTATGACCAGGACCCGAAGCAGTTTGAGGGCGTTGAGTTGGATTGGGCGTGGCTGAATGAACCGAGTACGGAGGATATTTTTAAAGCAATGCTTGGGCGTTTTAAAAAAGGTGGGGTGCTTTTTATTACAGCAACAATTCTGGGATCTGCGTGGATTTTGGATTTGATTATTGAGGCTGATAATCCGCGATACCGTATGGTGACTATGGATATAGATGATAACAAGGCATCTCATGGTGGTTTTTTGCCGGACGATGCTATTGAAGATATGCTTGCTTCGCAGGATACTGAAACACGGGAAGCGCGGAAGAGTGGGAAATCATTACGGTTGGCCGGGCGGGTTTTTAAATATTATGAAAAGCACCGGAAGGAGATTTTTGTTGAGATGAGCGAGGAGGCGCCGAAGAATGTTATGGTTATGATGGCGACTGATCCACATGACAAGTTGCCGCATTACAGTGCATGGGCTTTTATGGATGATTCCGGTGTTTTGAATATTTATAAGGAGCACCCGGGCGGTAATTTTTGGGATTTTTTTGATAATCCCTGGTCTAAT
>CAYWBI010000168.1:0-8127 GCA_964456445.1 uncultured Calditrichaceae bacterium | reverse complement strand
CTTCTGAATTTTCTTTCTATCTAAGTATTTACCCACACAAAACCCAGTAGAGCCGAAAAACCTTTTGCCTATAACCGGCAATCCCACCCAAAAACCCTACGACTCTTTATCAAGTGCAAGTCGCCAATTCATTCCTTGCAAAAATCAACAATTGCTAAGCGGTAAACCATGGCAATCATTTTTTTAGCCCGGCGATTAAATCGTTTGATTCAAACGAACGATTAAATATATTTGCGCCGTTAATTTTATCTCATTAAGTTCAGCCATTTATAAAAAGGTATGAAACGTGCCAAAAACCGATACTAAAACAAAAATCCTCGATGCGGCGGAACGACTTTTTCGCGAACAAGGGATCGGCGCTGTTTCCGTGCGTGCCATCATTGGTAAGGCCGGCGTCAATATCGCGGCCATACATTACCATTTTGGTTCCAAGGAAGTGGTGGTTAAGAATGTGGTAATCCGACTACTGGAACCCGTAAACTCAAGACGGCTTGAGCTACTCGACCAACTGGAAGAAGAATACGGCATTGAACCCATCCCTTTGGAAAAAGTTCTCGAGGCTTTTTTAGAGCCCCTCGTAAAAATGGCGGCAGAAGATCCGGCCCGTTATCTGAGTTTTAAAGAATTAATCGGCCGAATCCATGCAGAGCCCAATGAAATACGTACTTTTATGCATCTGTTCCAGGATGTGTTTAACCGCTTTTTTATGGCAATTAAAAAAGTATTGCCCGAACTAAACGAACAACAATTATTGCTTGGTTTCTCATTTACGATGGGGGCGCTGGGCAGTATGATTTATAAGGATCAACTAATCAGGGAACACATTTCCAGGGAAAGCAAATCCATGGATTATAAAATTTTAAAAAATTATGTTATCCGTTTTATCGCCGGTGGTTTTCATTCATTTGGCCCACAGGCCCATACAAAAGAGATATGAGAATATGCGCGGGACAATACAGAATTATTCAACCATAAACAGCTCTGGATTCCTGGCTTTATTCATCGGTGTATTTATGGTTTTGATACTAAGCCGTTGTGCATCGGCGCCCGAAATCATCCATCCGGATTTGGGAATAAAATCGCCGGTACAAAAAGCGCCTGGCGACACATTAAACATAGCCGAAAAATGGTGGGAGGGTTTTCACGATGCGGGATTGGATTCTGTATTGCTGCAAGCCCTGGCACATAATTATTCATTAAAAGCGGCTGCGGCCAGGATGGAAGCTGCGGCGGCCCAGTCCACGATTGCCGCTGCCGGTTTATTTCCATCTCTGGATTTGGGTTTTTCGTCATCACGTCGCAAACAAAATTTTATCGGGTTCCCCATTCCGGGCAGTACAGGAAAAATTCTAACCACCCGCACAACAACTTATGGTGTTTCGGCCAATGTTTCCTGGGAAATCGATTTGTGGGGCAGGATCCGCTCTGCGGGTTCCGCCGCCGAAGGCGAGTTGCAGGCGACGGAAGCAGATTTTGCCGCAGCCCGTCTTTCCGTGGCGGCGCAAACTGCGAAAGCCTGGTTTGCGTCCGTTGAGGCACGTTTGCAGGAAAAGTTGGCCAGGGAAAATTTTAACGCCGATAATATTTCCCAACAGCAAATCAGGCTTAGATATGAAAAAGGCTTGCGTCCTTCCCTGGATTATCGATTGGCGCTTTCGAATGTGGCCACGGCAGAAGTTCAATTAGTTGCCCGTCAGCAGCAATTTGCCCAAATACGACGACAGTTGGAGCTGTTGCTGGGCAAATATCCCTCGGCACAAATTGACATAGCAGATAGACTGCCGACCCGAATCGTGGAAATGCCCGGATATTTACCGTCCGATTTATTGCAACGCCGCCCGGATGTATTTGCGGCAGAGCGCCGTCTTGCCGCATCACACGCCAGTGTCTGGGCAGCCCGCGCCGCCTTGTTCCCGCGTATCAGTTTTTCGGGTTCAGCGGGGGGGAGTAACAATCTGCTAAACGAGCTGCTCAACAAAGATTTTTCCGTATGGAGCCTGGCCGGAAATCTTTTACAACCAATTTTCCACTCCGGTCAAATAATCGCTGGTATCGATGTCGCATTGGCCAGGCAAAAACAAGCTTTTGCCGTGTATGCACAAAAAGTTTTACAAGCCTATGCGGAGGTTGAGAATTTACTTTCGGGCAGCAGATACCTGCGAAAACAATCCAATGCGGCGCGTTTGGCCACGGATGAAGCAAAGGCCGCCGCCCAGCTTGCACAGCAACGTTATAATAAAGGGTTAAGCGATATCATTACGCTGTTGCAGGCCCGGCAACGCGCCAACAGTGCATCCAGCCAGTTTCTTTCCATTCAACGTGCACAATTGGACAACCAGGTGGATCTGTACCTGGCCCTCGGTGGCGGTTATAAAGCCCTTAAAGGCAATCAATCCCTCAATAAGAAGGACGGGAAAAAACAAATACCCGTCACAAGCGGAGATGAAAATGAATAAAAGCTCAAAATCAACCTTAATTACCATAGCTGTTCTTCTTATAGGCATACTGGTAACCTATATTTTATTTGTGGCCCGTCCTACGACAAAAGCCGTTTCGGCAAAAAGTTATATGCCTTTTGTACGCATACAACAGGTTTTCCCAAAAGAAAAACATGTTTTTATTGACGCCCGGGGGACGGTTGCCCCGCGTACCCAAAGTATGGTGGTAAGCCAGGTGAGCGGTCAAATTACGCATGTTTCTTCACAGTTTGTCCCCGGTGGCTTTTTTAAAAAGGGTCAGGTTATGCTCAGCGTGGATACCACAGATTATGTGTTGGCCCGTGCCCGTGCCCGGCTTTCGGTGGCCCAGGCGAAATTAGCCCTGGCCCGGGAAGAACAGGAAGCAAGGATTGCCCGTTCCGAATGGAACAAGATGGGGGAGGGATCAGCGGATGCCCTCGTATTGCATAAACCCCAATTGGAACAGGCGCGCGCGGCATTAAACGCCGCTGTGGCCGGGTTAAATCAATCCGAATTGGATATAAAACGTACGCGTATCCGGGCGCCATATTTTTGCAGGGTCCGTTCAAAACAGGTGGATGAAGGACAGGTGATAAACAGGGGCGCCCCGCTGGCCACGGTTTATGCCGTTGACTATGCCGAAATCCGCTTGCCTCTGCCGGACAATGACCTGGCATTTATAAATATACCACGTAGCGGGACAAACACCCTCACGGACCCGCAGGTAGAAATCCATACAAAATTTGCCGGTAAAAATTACAAATGGGCGGGAAAATTGGTCCGCATGGAAGGTGAAATAGACCAACGCAGCCGAATGGCGCATGTTGTTGCCCGGGTAAAAGACCCCTACGGCAACGCCAGGCAACAAAAACCGCCACTTGCAGTTGGCATGTTTGTAAATGCAAAAATTTCCGGACGCGTTTTTAAAAATATTTATGAGATAAACCGTTCGGCTTTCAGAAATGGCAATCAGTTGCTCATTGTTGATGACGCTCAAAAACTACATTTCAGGAACGTGCATATACTTCGTCAAAACAGCAAAACGGTCTTGGTTGATTCGGGCTTGACAAGCGGAGAAAAGGTTTGTATCACGCCTTTAGATGTGGTGGTTGAAGGCATGGCCATCAGGACCTCACCTACAGAAAAACAAACAGGCAGCGGCAACTAAACCGGTGTTAAAAAGTGCATAATTTTGAAAGAATAGGAGTGTTTTATGAACCGTCTTATTGAATGGTTCGCACATAATTCTGTAACCGCAAACCTGTTAATGGCGGCTATTGTCATCTTGGGCGCCTTGTCGGTCAGTTCTATAAAGGTTGAAGTGTTCCCCGAAGCATCACCGGATATTGTAACCGTTTCCGTTGTCTATCGCGGGGCGGCCCCCGAAGAGGTGGAAGAGGGGGTTTGTGTCCGGATCGAAGAAGCCGTTCAGGATATTGAAGGGATTAAAAAGATCACCTCCACGGCACAGGAAAATATTGCTTCGGTGATGATAGAAGTAAAAACCGGATATAGCACAAAAGATGTTTTGGATGATGTAAAGGCACGAGTCGATGCAATTGAAACTTTTCCACAGGAAATTGAAAAACCGGTGGTAAAGGAACTAATGCTGCGTAACCAGGTGCTTAATGTTGCTATTTATGGCCCAACGACCCACCGTGTGTTAAAACATATTGCCGAAAAAGTTCGCGACGACCTGCTTACTTTTCCGGAAATCACACAAGTTGTTATGACAGATGTACGCCCCTATGAAATTTCAATAGAAGTACCCGAGGCCAATCTTGAACGTTACGGCCTTACATTTGACGAAGTTGCCCGTGCCATTCGTAACGCTTCGTTAAATTTGCCCGGCGGCTCGGTCAAAACATCGGGTGGCGAGATACTGCTACGTTCCAGAGGTCAGGCATATCACGGGGCGGATTTTGAAAAAATTGTATTACGTTCGGCCCCGGACGGGACACGGCTCTTTTTGAAAGATGTGGCCAACGTAAAGGACGCCTTTGCCGAAACAGACCAGACAGCCCGTTTCGATGGACAGCCGGCCGCCATGGTGCAGGTCTTCCGGGTTGGGGATGAGAACGTGCTTACCATCGCCGAACGGGTTAAAAGTTATATCAAAACAGAGCGGACACATCTGCCAAAAGGCATTCACTTAACCGTTTGGCAGGATGATACCCGAACATTAAAAAGTCGCATGGATTTATTATTGGGCAATGGCCGGATCGGCTTACTGCTTGTTTTTTTATCGCTGGCGTTGTTTTTGAAATTGCGCCTTGCCGGTTGGGTAACCGCCGGTATGGTGGTCGGTTTTATGGGTGCGCTCTGGATTTTGCCCGCTTTTGATGTTTCCATCAACCTGCTGTCCCTTTTTGCTTTCATCATTGTCCTCGGGATTGTGGTGGACGATGCAATCGTAATAGGGGAAAATGTATATACATATCTTGAAAACGGCTATAGCCCCATGGCTGCGGCAGTGAAGGGCGCCCAGGAAGTAGCCATGCCGGTTATCTTTGCCGTGCTGACAACCTTTGCAGCTTTTGCGCCGCTTATGTTGGTAACGGGTATGTTCGGAAAAATTATGCGCGCCATCCCGGTTGTAGTTATATCAACGTTGAGCTTTTCACTTATCGAAGCACTTTTTATTTTACCTTCGCATCTCGGGCATATGCGGGAACATAAGACCGACGCACATAAGTCCGGTTGGTGGACGCGTATTCAACAAAAATTTTCCGATGGGCTTACCTGGATTATTCAAACCAAATACCGGCCATCATTGGAAATTGCCCTGCGTTGGCGCTATGTCACCATTGCAACTGGTTTGGCACTTTTATTAATTACCTTTGGACTCGCCGGGGGCGGTTGGATAAAGTTTTTCTTTTTCCCGGATGTTGAAGCAGACAATGTTGTTGCGGAATTGACCATGCCATTGGGTACACCGGTGGAAAAAACAGCAAAAGCGGTCAAAATATTGGAAGACAGCGCGCATAAACTTTCGGAACAACTAAGCGATGATGGTAATAAAAATATTTTTGTACATATCTTTTCGGCCATCGGGGATCAACCTTTCAGAGTGCGTCAGAATAAACACCCCGGCAATATCGGGGCCAGTTTCAATGGATCGCATCTTGCGGAGGTCAATATCGAACTATCTCCGGCAGAAACCCGACCCATTGGGAGTACGGAACTCGCCAAACGTTGGCGCAAACTTGTCGGTGTTATTCCCGGCGCGGTGGAACTGACATTTTCTTCATCGATTTTTGCCAGCGGCGAGGCAATAAATGTGGAATTTTCCGGTAATGACTATGCTGCTTTAAACAGTGTTACCGCGGCGTTAAAAGAACAACTGACCCGTTATCCCGGTGTGTTTGATATAAGCGATTCTTATCGGGCAGGCAAAAAGGAAGTCAAGCTGGATATTACACCTCAGGCCCAGGCAGCGGGCCTAACCCTAATGGATCTCGCCCGCCAGGTTAGACAGGCTTTTTATGGCGACGAGGCACAGCGTATTCAGCGTGGCCGGGACGACATACGCGTTATGGTGCGCTATCCATCATCGGGACGTAACTCTCTGGCCGATCTTGAAAATATGCGTATCCGTATGCCCAACGGTGATGAAGTGCCCTTTTATACCGCCGCCAAAGCCCACTATGGTCAGGGATACGCCACCATCGAACGCCGTGACCGCCGTCGTACCATTTCCGTCACCGCCAATGTGGACGAGGCCAATGCCGTTCCGGGTGAGATCATTGCCGATCTTACAAAAAACTTCCTGCCGGGTTTGATGGAACAATATCCAAGCGTAGCCTACTCATTGGAGGGTCAGCAACGAACCCAAATGGAAACCATGCAGGATTTGATGAAGGGCTTTCTTGTGGCCCTGCTGGCTATTTATGTTCTGCTTGCCATCCCCTTTAAATCCTATATCCAACCATTTATTGTGATGAGCGCGATTCCCTTTGGGATCATCGGCGCCTTTTGGGGGCATGTGCTTCTCGGGTATAATTTAACCATTCTTTCGATGTTCGGTATTGTGGCGCTTACCGGGGTCGTGGTAAACGATAGCCTGGTAATGGTGGATTTTATAAACCGTGCCCGGGAAAAAGGTTTGCCTATTGCCCATGCCATCCGCGATGCGGGAATTGCCCGTTTTAGACCTATCCTGCTGACCTCGTTGACCACCTTTCTGGGTTTAACTCCGCTGCTTCTGGAGCGCAGCATGCAGGCCCGTTTTTTAATACCGATGGCCATCTCGCTGGGTTTTGGTATTATGTTCGCCACTTTTATAACGCTGATTCTTGTACCGGTTATTTATCTGACCCAGGAAGATGTGAAACATCTCGTCGGGATGAAATCGGAGGTTGTTCCCGGTCATGATGAAGTTTTTGCTAAATTAATCGATTGAACGAAATGAGAAATGCAAACTAAGATACCGAACCTTTTATGGATCATCTTCATTCTCACGGTTGAAACCTTTTTTATAATTTGCGACAAATAAAGGGAAATGCTATGGAATGGTATCATGATGGGTATTCTATTTCCGATAATCCGCATAATTTACAAACAACCATTATCCACAAATACCTAAAAGATGCCTACTGGTCGGTGGGCATCTCCCGGGAAACGGTTCAGAGGGCCATAAAATATTCCCTTTGTTTTGGGGTTTATCATGGCACAGAACAGATCGGTTTTGCCCGCGTTGTCAGCGACATGACTAAATTTGCCTATCTTGCGGATGTTTTTATTTTACCCGCCCACCAAAAACAGGGTCTTGGTAAATGGCTGATCGGGTGTATTTTGGAACACCCGGAATTAAAAACGGTAAACCGGTTTCTGCTGGCCACCGCCGACGCACATGGACTATACCGCCACTTTGGCTTTGACGCCATCGGGGAGCCGCAAAAAATGATGGAATTAAGACGGGAGTGAAGCCTGACATAAAAGACCAACTGACTTTTATAAGAAGGACGTGCTAAATTCATTTAGAAGGCTGTGTACATGTTCCACCTGGTCTTCCATAACCAATAACACCGTCGGCTGAACCTGCAACCCCAGAGCGTTAAAATGCTCACCTCTAAAATAATAATCGATTCGCTCCCCGTCCAATATTGATTTAATAAGTGCAATTTCGCCGGCATTATAACTATTTAACACTTCAACGTATTTCATCTCGCCCCCGGATACAATAAATTTCCAAGTCTGTATTCATTTAAGTGCCATTCTAATACTAAGGGGCCACAAGTGCAATAGTTCGGTGATCATCCGAATTTTACTTTATCAAAGTTCGGGTATATCGGCAGTGTGCCCCTTCTGCTTCTGCAAATTCATCTCCATGCGTACAATCAACAGAAGTCCAAGTCCAGGAAGTAAAAATATCAGTCCACCCAGTACCTGGTCATGTAAGTTTTCCGGGAAAAAAAGCGCAATAAGCATGGCCAGCCCAATGCCGATCAATATAACTGCAAGTTTTATATATAGTCCTGTACTTTTGTTATATGGGGCACGCCGTTTCATAAAAAAATCCAACTGTTCCTTTTCCAAACCTTTGTCTATGATGGCCATCCGTTCACCATGACGGAATTGAATGAAATAGTAAAGCAAAACAGCTAATGAAATAAAAAAGGTTATTGGAATGAACGGTAGAAAAAATTCGGGACTCATAATATTCTCC
>CAYWBI010000167.1:0-8272 GCA_964456445.1 uncultured Calditrichaceae bacterium | reverse complement strand
ATTTCTATTATTTTTTCTTGAATGTCGTTTATGCAATTTTAACCGGACACTTATGTAGTTATATGCAAAATACCAATCAATAAAAATCCATATTGATGCAAGCCGCCGGATCAGGGATATATGCGATTTTTTTAATACATATCCTATTTTGTGTGGTCCCTATTAGCGGGTCATCCCGGAAAAAATGCTGTTGCGCCATTTTATAAATGGCGGAAAGTATCTGCTTTTTATAGGGCAGAGATGACCCCTCCGGGAGGATAACCCATTGAACGGGCGCCGGTTATGCGCCCGGTAAGTTTGTTTTGTGTTAGCAATACGATATCGCCTGCCTGCGTCTTAAGATCGTTGGGGATTTTTATTGTATGTTGTAAATCCACTGTATTGCAGGGCATTTCGTATAAATAGCGGACTATATTTGTACACTTTATTGTCATTCCTGCATTTTCACCTGTAACTATTTTTGGTTGACCCGAGCGCTGGGTGATGGCAATGACCAATTTTTCTCTTGGGTCTATTTTTCCAAGTGTGACCGAGATGCGCAGAGAGTCACCAAGCTGTGCAGTTTTTGCCTGAATGGTCTGCATATTTTGAATAGGGCTTTTTAAAACCCGGACAATGGAATCTATATATTCCCCGGATGTGACCGGTGAAATTTCCGTCACGCCGTTTAAAACGGACTGGGGCGTGTAGATATTTTTTGTATGCAGGATGCCCGCGTACATCATTTGCCGGTTTGAACAGGCCGCCATGCTATACGGATCGCTCCAGGTCTTACTGTTCCAATAGTCCACATGATACGTCAAAATAAATAATGGGATATTTAACTGTTCTGCTTTTTGGGCAAGATACTGCATTTCCTTTTCCGCGGATGGGCAGGTGGCGCAGCCCAATGAGGTAAACAATTCCACAACCGCAAAAGTGCTGTCGGGAAGGTCTTGCAATTTAAGTGTAAGTTCCTGCTCTCTGCCACCACAGGCAATGACTGTTGCAAACAGGCAGAGCAGAAGAAACAACTTGATGGTTTTTATTTTTTGATATGTTGGCATAATTGTTGTCATATATTTTGAAAAAACGGATTTATAATTAGTATTTTAATGTTCTTTGGAATGCATCCGGATGCCAATGCTTTAAAAGTTGCGCAGCGTCATAGCATTCTTTTGATTCCGGGCTATTTTAAGCAGAATAAATTGCATAGTTATCACGGATATTTAAAAAGTAAAGGATATTCGGCCATCTTGTTCCGATTACAGTTATTTATTGATCATAATGTGCTAAGGAAATCTTCTTCATTTAAAGCATTGGTCAAATTATCCGAGCGTTGATATAAAATAAGGATATATTATGAAATTAATTTATTATGCCGGTTTGTTTCTTGCCGGGGCCCTCCTAACCCAGTGTTCCCTTGATGAACCCTTCTTACCCTCATGGGATACAAGGGTAAAGGTAAACTTCCGTTCTCAGGAATTTATATTAAGCGATGTGCTTAGCGATAGTACACTACATGATTCCCTTAACGCACAACTTGGCGATACCCTGCTTTATTATACGCTGGAAGATTCGCTTGAACCACAAACTGTGGACGCCACGAATTTATCGATTTCTTCAAAAAATGACCGGATTGTAAAACAGGTTGGCACCATCCATATTGACGCCCCTTCCCCGGCGTCAACACCGGAACAGAGTCTTGTGGATTTGTTCCCCGGGCTGACCATTGCAGTCGGCGCGGTGCTTCCACCCATCCCGGATCAAATATTACAGGCGGGCGAGCAAAAAGTTTCGTTTGATAATTATTTAAGCGTGGATGTTGACAGTGCCAAAGCCCACCTCGTGTTTTATAATAACCTTATATTTGATATCCGGCCCGGTATGCAAATTAGCCTCTACGATTCCAGCAAATATAACGACCCGGACAGTGGAAAAATCGGGACATTGTTTTTTAACGACTCCATCCCAAGCGGCGGTTCCCTGCGCAGTAATGATCTTGATTTGGCCGGTAAAACCTTATCAAGGGCTTTTTATGTACACTATAAAATACCCATAAAGGGTACTACAAGCTCGCGGATCCTGACCCAGGACGATGTAAACAGTTCATTTTATATCGATGTATTCCTCAGCGATATTCAGGTCAGCCGGGCCGTAGCGGAGA
Organism: uncultured Calditrichaceae bacterium; assembly: GCA_964456445.1. Lineage (GTDB taxonomy): Bacteria > Calditrichota > Calditrichia > Calditrichales > J004 > CAYWBI01. Next base: position 6,126 of record CAYWBI010000167.1, on the reverse strand, counting down.
TTCCTGAACAACGGGTTGAAGAAAGTTTAAGCAGTACGATAGATACCGAAGGCAAATCCATTCGCCGCGCACATATCTCCAATGGAGATGTTTTACTTACCATTGGCAATCATTTAAATGTTGCGGCCGGTCTGGAAATAACCATCCTTAATTTGCGCGATGCCCAGGATAACCCGTATGTGGTCCTGCTGGAGATTAATGCCAATCAGTCTTCTTCCGTAAAAGCGGACCTTTCCGGCTTTACCTTAAAAAATCATCTTACGGATGGCGCTCCGGTTGAGGAACTGGCCTATAATGTGGTTGCATTGACAAAAAAAAGCAATGGGTATGCCGAGATACAGTCCACCGATTCCATCGAAGTGGATGTGAGTTCCAGTGATATTTCCGTTGACTATTTTGAGGGCGATGTAGGAATGGTTGATTTGTCGCTTGACCCTGTGAATAAAGATGGGCTATTAAGTGACTTGAACACGGATGCGAATTTTAGAATGCCCGATGTGGTTTTTAGTATGACCTTTTACAGTGAAATTAATTTTGATATTAGCCTGAACCTGAGCATAACCGGCTACCATGAAAACAGCACCAGCGGCCAAATAAGCGATTCGGTTCATATCGATATCAGCCGCACGCTTGCCCGTGGCGCCTCCAACCAACCCGGTGTTACAAAAATTGTGTTGGATGGAAAGGGGCTTTCGCCAAATATCGTGGATCTGATGGCTATTTTGCCCACTTCGATAAAGATCCGTGGCAGTGGAAAGGTCAGTGGGGACGGGAGCATCGATATAAAGGACGCCCTGTGGATGAATTATACGGTGGAGTCGCCTTTAAGCATTCAGATCGATACGCCGATTGAGATAAACAGCGATGTGAGTCAACTTACAACCGCGGATATCGACAGCGCCACACAGGACAGAATAACCAATGATGTAAGCACGGTTACACTGCAATTGAATTCATCAAACGGTTTGCCGCTGGAATCGGAGGTCGTCTTTTCCATAAGCAGCGATTCCACCTTATTGTTTTCGGAGGGGGAAAAGGTTATCACCGAAAAATTGACCTTGAACGCCGGAACGCAGGGGACTAATGGTCTGGTTGTTTCACCTGCGGACAATAGCACAAAGCTGGAGCTTACGCAACAGCAACTACAGCTTTTCAATACCTTACCGCTTTATTATAAAACCCGGGCCACGCTAAAAGATTCACCAAACAAGCTGATCTTCCGCAGTCGGGATAAATTAACGGTAAACGGCAGCATCGATATTAACTTTCAGGTGGACCCAAATGGATTTTAAAAAAGGATTTATCTTGCTTAGCGTGCTCGCTTCTCTGGCAAGCGGGCAATCATTTGACGTGAGCGGTTTGGGACTTGCCAATAATGCCGTAGCAACCGGCAGGGGGCTGGATGCGTTTTGGCGCAACCCCGCAAACCTTGGTTATAAAAATGACGCCTTTATTGAAATATCGCCTTTTGCCTTTAATCTGCTGGCAGCAAACAACAGCCTGTCGCTCAATGATTATAGCCGATATTTTACAAAAGCCGGAAATGGCGGTCAGTGGTCCGCTCAGGATCAAAAAGATGTGCTGGCGTTGTTTCCCGCTGCCGGTTTTCGCCTGGACGCCAATGTTCAGGCAAATATTTTTAATATTACCGTTGGGACATATGGCCTCGGGGTTTCGGTTATGGCCAGAGGCGGTGTGGAGATTAAATCTAAAAAAGCGCTGGATTTGGCCCTCAATGGCCTTGAGCTTACCGACAGCTATAACTTTAGTGAACCGGAATTTGCCCGTGGTGGCGCATACGGCGCGATTAAAATATCCGCAGGTTATGGCCAATTGCTAAAAACGAAATTTCGGAAATGGGATATTGATAATATTTCCGTTGGTGCGAAGCTGAACTATTATATAGGGATGGCGGTCTTACAGGCTGTGAATTCCGATGTGCTGGTGCAACGCTCGGCAAGCGGTGATGGTTTTAAAAAGGAACGTATTACGTCGCAGGTGCATTTGAAATGGCGCAGCGCTTATTCCTCTGCAAGTTTTTCATCAGGCAGTGGATTAGGTATTGACCTTGGCGCCTCGGCTGTTTATAAGAAGAACTGGTATTTTTCAGCTGTTTTCGAAAATATCGGTGCTTCAATTAACTGGAGTGGGAATACGCGGATTCAGGAATTTGTTCAGTTCGATACGCTTTTTTTTAACGGCGATACATCTCAGGCCCAATCGCCATTGGATACTTCATACGCGACAGGAAGCTTTAAAACAAGCCTGCCTTCTTATCTTATTGTTGGCGCGCAATATAATTTATGGTCCAATCTCAGCTTAATGGCCCAATGGCGGCAAGCGCTGAGTTCGGATTTTGGAGAAGTTCTGACCCCGCAGGTGGGGGTCGCTGTTGAGTATTACCCCATACCGATTGTACCCGTTCGGTCGGGGATTACACTTGGCGGCAGGGATGGATTTGTGTTTGCCCTTGGCAGTGGTCTGCATCTAAAATTATTTGAGCTGGATGTATCCTATGCGATGCGTAACGGTTTGTGGCCATTTTCTGCTGAAGGCGCTTATGCGGCTATGGGGATAAAGTTCCGCTTCTAAATACTATATCTGGCGACGTAGCCGGGCAACGGGTATGCCTAATTGTTCCCGGTATTTAGCTACAGTGCGCCTGGCAATGGGATAGCCATGTTCTTTTAGTAAAACCGATAGTTTGTCATCACTGAGGGGTTTCTTGCCGTCTTCAACGTCGATAATCTCCCGGATATGGGATTTGATTTTACGTGTGGATATTTCTTCACCGTCTTCGTTTTCAATCCGCTCATTAAAGAAATATTTTAATTCAAAAACGCCGTATTCGGTTTGTACATATTTACCATTGCAAACACGGCTGACGGTTGATATGTCCATCTCGATTATTTCGGCAATCTCTTTCATGATCAATGGTTTTATATGTTCCAGGCCTTTGTCAAAAAAATCATATTGTTTTTGGATGATGGCTTCCATCACCTTAAGCATGGTCATTTTTCTTTGGTAGATGGATGTGATGAACCAACGGGCGTTTTCAACTTTTTTACGGATATAACCACGGGTTTCGCTATCGGTGTTTTTCTTGTCCAACAACATGTTTTTATAGGTATTGCTGATACGCAGTGGTGGAACGTTCCAGTCATTGAGCGTTACTATAAATTTTCCGTCAACTTTTTCAACCATAAAGTCGGGCACAACATAGTTGGTACGGCTATCATATAATGCTTCACCGGGTTTTGGGTTTAAAGCAGTGATCTCATCGACAGCTTCCTGCAGCCTTTCCTTATCCATATCGAATGAGGCTAAGAGTTTAACATAGCGTCTGTTCTTAAAATCATCAAAGTGGTTTTCAATGATTTCCCGGGCAATAGGATCGGGCAATTTTTGGTCTTCCAATTGGGCCAATAAACATTCTTTCAGGTTACGTGAAGCAATGCCCGGCGGATCGAGATGGCGCAGGGAATGTAGTATTTTTTCAATAACGCTCGTTTCAACGTCAAATTCTTCGGCAACCTGATTAATATCCAATTCCGGGTCGAGATAGCCGTCGTCACAGATATACCAAATCAGGTACTCACCAATTTCCTGTTCCTTTACGGATAACGGTAACATATGAAATTGATCGAGGATATGATCGATAAGGCTGCTCTGACTTATCTCCGGCCGGTCAAACTCTTCCTTGCTTTTATCCTTGGGAATCCGTATTTCAAAAGTGTCTTCATCTTTAAAAAGATCTTCGATGTCGGTATCTTCCTGGGCCTTGTCCAGTTCTTCCTTGTCGTAGTCTCCCTCATCTTTTTTTTCGGTAAGTTTTAGCTCTTCATCAATCAGTTCCTTTTCTTTATCGCTTGCTTCAATATCATCATCCTGCTCTTCATCAACCCCCTCCTCAAGCACCGGGTTTTGTTCAAGTTCACCTTTTATCCTTTGTTCCAGGCTTAATAGTGGGAGTTGCAGCAAGGTAGAAAGTAAAATTTGCTGCGGGGTCAGCTTTTGTTCCAGCCGTAAACTTTGTCCAAGAAAAATTCCGTTCATCCGATCCTTTTTTCCGTATTCTATATCTAATGTAAGATTGGCATGATTTATGTAGTAAGTTTAGCTAATTTACAGTAAAGTGTCAAGCGATGCTTTTTTCTTTATAAAATCTTTTTTAGTGATTCTGCAAAATATTCATTTTCATTTGTCAACCCGGTATTGACCCGGATGCAGTTTGGCAGGCCAAAAGCAGCCAGTGGGCGGACGATAACGCCACGTTTTAGCAATTTGTCATTTATTTTTTCAACGGTCTTATTGTCATTAAAAATAAGGGTTACAAAATTTGCATACGATTTTAAATAACGAAGGCCTAACTCGTCGAACAATTGATAAAAAAAGTTCAGTCCATCTTTGTTTAACTCGATATATTTTTGTACAAAAGCACGATCGCCCATCGCCGCAAGCCCCGCGGCCTGTGCGGGAATCCCCGGTTCAAAGGGCAGTTTTACTTTCATTAAGTTACAGATAAGATTGGCATGGGCAAAACCATAGCCAATGCGTAGTCCTGCCAGCCCATAGGCTTTTGAAAAGGTACGCAGGGTAATCACATTGTCCAGACGGTATTTCATCGAATCAGGGTAAGCCGGGTTATCATATACAAATTCAAAATACGCCTCGTCCATGATAATGAGTACATGCTCAGGCACCTGTTCACGAAAAGCTAAAAATTCCTTGACGGTAAAAATGGTGCCTGTCGGGTTGTTTGGATTGGCAAGATAGATGATTTTTGTTTTTGGGTTTATGGCCGCCGCAATTGCCTGTAAGTCCAATTTGTAGTCTTTTAAAGGTACGGTACGCAATTTTGTCCCGCGCGATTGGGCAAGCACGTAAAAGCCGATAAAGGTCCCCTCGGATGTAAGCGCTTCCTCATCATCGAGTAAAAATGTACGCATGATCAACGACATAATACCTTCGGAACCATGTGCTGTAATTACGTTATCTATGGTTACGTCAAATCGATCGGCGAGGGCCTGGCGTAAATTTCTGCTTAGCGGGTCCGGGTAACGGTGCAACCCTGCCAGGGTCTCTTTTACCGCTTCCAATGCCAGCGGGGACGGTCCAAGCGGATTTTCATTTGAAGCTAATTTTACAATTTTTTTTGGATTGTATTCCCGTTTTAAGTCGGCAATTGATTTGCCGGCCTTATAGGGGACCAGGTCTTTTATATGTTGGGGTACAAGCGCCATTTCATTTTCCTGATGTACAAAATTAAATTTGGTGATTGTTGAGCACTTATCACTATTTTGACAAATTTTTTTCTTTTATTATAATGTTAAATTTACAAAAAATTAAGTTATAATGTATTAAAAATTATAACACTACGGGGATTCTTGGGAGTGGTTGAATTGTTGAAAACCGTAAAAAATCAATTATATGGAAAATTAAGCAGGGACATGCGCAACGGTTATCTTTTTATTACAACTTCCAAGGATTCCGGCTACGTGTTAGGATATACCTGCAAGGCCGTTAAAAAATTGCTTTTTGAGAGATATAACGGCGGGCCAATAAACTGAATGATGATTCTAAAATCACTGATGGAGCGGGAATCTATAATGGCGAATATTGGTTTACACGCGATGAACAGTGGCCTGGCACTTTTCACCTTGAAAATTTGATTTGTCGGCATCTAAAAACTACCAAAGTCATCATCATCTAAATGAATGGCAACTTCTTTCTTGTTGTTTGATTTGACGGCGTCATCAATAGTGTCAACATTATTCCCACCGGTGCTTGTATCCGGCCTTTTAGATATTGTTGATACAATATTTTGAGGGTCTTTTTTTAAAGTGAATGTGGATACAAGCTCCTGCAAATGAGCAGACTGCGCGGACAATTGTTCCGATGCCGCCGCGCTTTCTTCCGAGCTAGCCGTGTTGTTTTGTGTTACATTATCGATTTGACCCAGAGCTATTGTTGTCTGTTCCAGCCCACCTAATTGTTCACCGGATGCATTGGCAATTTCCGTTATCAGATTTGATGTATTGTCTATGCCTTCAATAATATGCGCCAAAGCTTGTTCTGTATCACGGGCAATTTTATTTCCATTGGAAGCCTTTTCGATGGATTTTT